>JAGZLR010000125.1 GCA_018364635.1 Clostridiales bacterium
AGATATCAAAGTCATTGATATCTCAAATGTATCAGTTTTGGCAGATTATTTTATTATCGCAAACGGAACCAATGACAGCCAAGTACATGCTATGGTAGACAGTGTAGAAGAAGAGCTTGAGAAAGCTGGATTCGCGTTAAAACAAAGAGAAGGCTATGGACTTGGAAGCTGGGTATTATTGGACTTCGGCGAAGTGATTGTACATGTCTTTGATAAAGAAAATCGTCTTTTCTATGATTTGGAAAGAATCTGGAGTGATGGAAAGATGATAGATATTGAGGAATTGTAATTTATAAACGGCATCTGAGAAAACATCTGCTCAGATGCCGTTTATTTTTAATTAATATTGATTACAGTCACTTTTTCACGTGTCATAGATTCAATGCTGCGACGAACACCTTGCGTTCCCATACCAGAGCCTTTTGTTCCAATGAATGGGAAGTGGTCTGGTCCGCGTTCAGTTCGACCGTTAATCTGTACAGAACCTGCTTGTATCTTTTCTGCAATTGTGAATGCCTGATCAATATCTTGAGAAAAGATACTTGCCTGCAATCCATATTCAGATTGATTGCTCATCTCAATGGCCTCATCGACTGTTTTTACACGAATGATCGGTAATACTGGACCAAATGGTTCCTCCCAGGCTAAACGCATATTTGGTGTTACATGGTCAAGTAGCGTAGGATAGATCAAATTCCCTTCTCGCTGATTTCCGGTAATTAATGTTGCATTTTTCTCAAGTGCATCATCAATCAAACTCTGCACAAAATCAGCTGATTTCTGATCAATTAATGGTACAATCATTTTATTTTTTTCTGGAGAACCAATTGTTACATTTTTTAATTCTTCAGATAATTTGTCAATTAATTCATCTGCGATCATCTCATCAGCGAAAACACGTTTAATAGCAGTACAGCGCTGACCAGAGTAAGAAAATGCGCCGGATATAATTTGTTTTACCGCCAAATCTAAATTTGCATCTTTTACAACAATTGCAGGATCCTTTCCGCCCAATTCCATGACAAGTGGAATCATGTTTGCCAGCTTTGCGATACGTTTTCCTGTATCACTTCCACCTGTGAAAGAAATCATATCAATTCCTTGATGTTCAATTAAATAATTTCCTATCACAGAACCATGGCCTGTCACTATATTTAGAACACCTTTTGGCAGACCAGCCCGATCTAGCGCTTCAATCATTTTGATTCCGCTGATCGCACCTTGTGTTGCCGGCTTGAATACAACGGCATTTCCACTGATCAGAGCTGGGGCAATTTTTGCTGCTGATAGGTTAACAGGGTAGTTAAACGGAGAAATGGCAAGCACAACACCTAGTGGAACGCGATGACTAATGGCAATTTTAGAGCGGTTTCCCCCAGGGAAATTTTCTCCGAGCATACTTTCACCATATAAATGAATTGCTTCTTCAATTGTAAAACGAATCAAATCGATTGTACGCTCCACTTCTTTGACGGCATCTTGAAATCCTTTACCGACTTCTTGCATGATCGTTGTTGCAATATCTTCTTTTGACTTTTCAAGCTCTTCAATCCAATGATATAAATAGTTACCGCGATCTCTGATAGAAAGTTTCTCCCATTCCTTTTGTGCAATTTTTGCGCTTTGGATAGCTTTATCTGCCTCGTCTTTTGAAATTGCCTGTACCGTACCGACAAGTTCATCTTTATAAGGTGACATGATTTTAATCACTTCTTTGGTTTGGCTTTCTTCCCACATACCATCAATATAAAATCTATAGTTTTTATTCAAATAAATCCCTTCTTTCATTTTATTTTTTCTTTGAGTATATTTTAATAATAGTAATCATTATTAGTCAAGAGGGAAATTTTAGAGTGATAAGACAAGGAAGAAACAACTTATGAAAAAAATATATATTATTTAGAAAATCAGCAAAGAATTTTTGACTATTTACAATAAAGAATAAGATGCAACCTAAAAATCTCATAGATTTTTAGAATTTTTATGAGAATTGTAAAATAATTTTGGAAATATGAATAAATAAAAAATCAGGGGGAGAGATAAAAAATTAAATGAATCATGTGATAGGAGACTGACAGATGATTTCTCTGCCAGTCTACAAAGATATTTTATTCAAAGAAACGAAATACACCAATCACTTTTCCCAAAATCTCTACTTCTGATACAATAATAGGTTCCATTGTATCATTCTCAGGCTGCAGACGATATATACCTTCTTCTTTATAAAAAGTTTTCACTGTTGCGCTGTCGTCTACAAGTGCAACAGCCATATCACCGTTAGAAACAATAGAAGTAGATTCTACCAATACCATATCACCATCTAAAATACCAGCATTGATCATACTTTCTCCCTTTACAGTTAGTAAGAATGTCTCATTATTCGGCATAAATTCTACCGGAATAGGAAAGTAGTTGGTAATGTTTTGTTCTGCAAGAATTGGTTCTCCTGCAGCTACTTGACCTACAATCGGAACATTGACCATCTCTCGCCTTGTGAGATTAAATGTATCATCCATAATCTCAATTGCACGTGGCTTGGTAGGGTCTCGTCTGATATATCCATTCTTTTCTAAAGTTTCAAGATGAGAGTGGACAGATGACGTCGATTTCAAATTCACTGCTTCGCAAATTTCACGCACGGCAGGAGGGTAGCCGATTCTTAATATCTCTGATTTTATGTATTCTAATATTTCTAATTGTTTTTTACTTATTTTTCCATATGCCATTTAGACGACCTCCTAGAATGAAGTTATTTTAATTACAAGTATTTTACCATAAATGTACGAAAAAAGCAAACAAATGTTTAGAAAATATGTTCGCATTTTTCTTTAAAACCTATTGACAAACGTTTGTTCTTGTTTTATAATCTAATAAAAGAACGGTTGTTCGAAAAATGTGTTTGTATATAGTGGAAGAGAGGTATATGAGATAATGACAAAAGAGAAAAGACCTTATGAAAAACAGCGCTTTGCACAAAGGAGAATGTGGATGCTTTTGGCAACTATTTTATTTATAACCATTGGAAGTGCTATATTTGGAAGTTCCTTTTCCGATGCACATGGGAATGCACAGGAAAG
>JAGZLR010000126.1 GCA_018364635.1 Clostridiales bacterium
AGATTGGAGGGAATTTTATGTTAGCAGTAAACTATACAAACCTCAGAGAAAATATGAAGTCTTATATGGATAAAGTAACAGATGATTATGAGACAATGATCGTTACAAGAAAAGATAATAAGAATGTCGTGATGATTTCAGAAGAAACCTATAACAATATGTTGGAAAATATGCATGTCATGGGTAACAAAAGTAACTATGATTGGCTGATGGAGTCCAAAGCACAGTTAGAAAAAGGGAAATGTGCTATGCATAATCTTTTGGAGGATAGCGTAAATGAATAAAGTTTTTACCGATAATGGCTGGAAAGACTATGTGTATTGGCAAACAGAAGATAGAAAAACTTTAAAGAAAATCAATTCCCTGATAGAAGATATTTGCAGAAATGGAAATGAAGGTATTGGAAAGCCGGAACCATTGAGAGGAAATCTTGCTGGCTTTTGGAGCAGACGTATCAATGATAAGGACAGATTGATTTACAGTATAGACGAGGAAAATGTTTATATCTTGTCATGCCGTTATCATTATAGTGATACTTAATAGCTTTGATACCCTTTGGGTTATCAACTATAATTTAACAGTTGTCGTGTATAAATTCTTGTGCTTCTTGCTCGGTTGGACACCTTACAAGTTGCTTGTTATCGGAATTATACACGACTGTTTCAATTTTATGGATGATCTCTCACCAGCAAGCTCTTTGCTTTCTGTACATTGATGCAAGTGTGTACAGGTACTGCAGAATAATCCATAATTCTTATATTCTCGATATCCTTCTCGGTTTGTTGTGCTATATTTTGAAACCTGATTCTCTGGACAGATATAGCAGTCATAATAGTCATCATAGACATATTCATATTTCTTGAAAAAACCTTCTTTTGTCATAGAACGTTTGTAAGGGAAAAGAGGTTTGATTTCGTATTCTAATAATAGGTGTGCAATCGCAGGTGTTTTATAACCAGCATCCATTATGACCAGATCTAGATCGAAGTTTTTAATTTTCTCATCTTTTTATGCTGAAATGGAAAGTAGACATTGCTGCTTAAATGGAAATGATTGTGTTATAGTACAAACTATTTTAAGCATATATTAAAACAAAAAAGTGAGGATTAAATTGACAAATAAAAATACAAAAAAAGTAAAAGTAAACGTGATTTATGGAGATAAAGCACTGGTTGAGTGTATGAAAAATATAATTAAAAGACATAGCAAATAATAATGACAATCGTTGCCCTTATGGTGTATACTTTTTATTAGTATATGTCATAAGGGTATAATATTTTAACGCTAGAGGAGCAATGTATATATGAAAAATCGTGCGGTATTATACCTTAGATTGAGCAAAGAGGATTTAGATAAATTAAGAGAAGGTGATGAGAGCGCAAGCATAAAAAATCAAAGATTATTATTGATAGAATATGCTTTAACGAATAATTTTGAAGTCGTAAAAATCTATTGTGATGATGACGAAAGTGGATTATATGATGACAGACCTGGGTTTGAAGAGATGCTTGAGGATGCAAAGTTAGGACTCTTTGATATTGTAATTGCAAAGACACAAGCGAGATTTTCCAGGAACATGGAACATATTGAAAAATATTTACACCATGATTTTCCGAATTTGGGAATCCGTTTTATCGGAGTTGTTGATGGTGTTGATACAGCAGTAGCTTCAAATAAAAAATCCCGTCAGATTAATGGGTTGGTGAATGAGTGGTATTGTGAGGATTTGTCTGATAATATCCGTAGTTCATTTAAAATCAAAATGAAGAAAGGACAGTTTTTAGGTTCGTCTTGTCCATATGGATATAAACGTGATCCAAGCAATCACAATCATTTGATTGTTGATGAATATGCAGCGAATATTATCAGAAGGATATTTTCGATGTATTTAAGTGGTTGTGGTAAAGCAAAAATCGGTTCTGTTTTATCTGCTGATGGAGTATTAATTCCTACTTTATATAAACAACAAATACTTGGTGAAAATTATAAAAATTGTAGAGTCATGGAAACGACAAAGAATTGGTCGTATCAGACAATACATACAATATTAAATAATCAGGTGTATGTCGGGGATATGGTTCAGAACAGGGCAAATAAGTTATCCTATAAAGATAAGAAAAAGAAAAAACTTCCAAAGGAACAATGGATCATTGTACCAAATACACATGAGGCAATTATCAGCCGAGATACATTTGCAAGGGCGCAGGAGATACAACAGATTAAAACTAGGAGTGTAAATGGCAATCAAGTGAATGGATTGTTTTCAGGTCTTATTTTTTGTGCAGATTGCAAACATGCCATGGGGAGACAGTATGAACGAAGAGGAGATCGTGGATTTATTGGATATATTTGTAAAACATATAAGCAACAGGGGAAACGATTTTGTGACAGTCATCGTATTAAAAATGATGAACTGGAAGAAGCGGTATTATGTTCCATGCGAGAAGAAGCGAAAAAAATTTTGACAGAAAAGGATATAGATGATCTGAAAAAGTTTAAAGCAGTCGAAGCTTATCAGATAAATTATGAGCTTCAGATGGAACAGATTCAACAAGAGATTCAAAAGATTGAAAGTTACAAACGAAAAACATACGATAATTTTATGGAGGAGTTGATTAGTAAAACAGACTATGTAAGTTACATCTCAGACTATGATAAAAAGATTTTGAAGCTGAAGAGACAAAAAGAAAGCATATCTGAAAAAGTAGATATGCAAGAAGAATTAAATCATCAATATGATGAATTGACAGAAGCATTCAAAAATTATATTAATGTATCAAAACTTACTAGAGAGATGGTTTTGGAATTGATAAACAAAATTGAAGTGCATGACGATGGTGCAATTGACATTTACTATCGTTTTTCTAATCCATATCTATAAAATGTCTACTATGCTTATATGACGCATGTGTGGCAATGGCAGAGCACATATGGGGCAGTGAGGAAGAATTTGTAGCAAAAATGAATGCAAGGGCAAAGGAACTCGGTATGGAACACACGAATTTTTTGAACTGTAATGGACTTGATGCAGACGGACATGTGAC
>JAGZLR010000127.1 GCA_018364635.1 Clostridiales bacterium
GCTGTCATTGAAAACATATTTTTTGTATACTGAGCACCACTAATTTTTCCAGTTGCCACTCTATAGGTATCCGGCACTGAAAATACAACAAATGTTATTCCTTCCACAAATGCATTACTTCTAAGTGCTTTTGCTAAACTTTTATTAGCTGCATTACCATATATCTTCTTTTGGCCAAGTAATATTCTCCTTGCATTAATTAGTTTCTGTACAGTTTTAGTTCCTAACTGTTCTACAATCTTATTAGAGGCAGGAATTAATGAATTGCTTAGTCCAGTTCGTGCAATCTGATTTGACAAAATATTGGCAGCAAGTGATGGGCCAAACACATTAATGGCTGTATCTACTGCAGCATCACATGCTTTTTCCAGGTCATTAGTTCTCCAAAATGTTAATCCAAACGATGCAAGCGAAGATATGCCAGCTGCAAATGAACAGTTGATTATTCCCGTTGTAGCATCAAATGTTAGTGATTCAAATGTTCCTGCCTTTGCTAAGTTTCTAGCTTGCGCATACGTAAGCTTTCCCTTTCGAACTAAATCTGTTGCCATATTCGGATCGCTAACACCAGGTACTTGACCATTAGATATTCTTCTGCGCATAGCTTCAACCGCCTTATCATATTGATCAGCCGGAACTTCAACCTTCATTGGACTTCCTGATTTGATATCAAAATATCTGTATTCCATTTGACCAGTATTAGGATTCTTTTTGAAGCATGCTCCTACACTCGATCCAGCGCTATTACAATATTTACATTGAACAGGACTTCCATTAACTAATTTGTCTGGGCCATTTTTTGCATTGTCTCTTCCAACAACTGTTGATTTTTCTCCATTGAGCTTATCTAAAACAGCTCCGGCTTCTTCTGCATAAATTCCATGCCCAGTTTTGGTTTGGTTTTCTCCATATGCAGCATTAAAAGAAGTTGCCTCCATATTTATGGTTCCTACTTCACTAAAAACCGATGATTGAATGAGCGAATCAACCAACTCTTCGTCAGCTCTCAGTTTTGCTTCGTATTTTTTAAAGAACGTTAGCAATGATTTGTCTTTGAAAATCGTAACAAGAATACCTTCACGCTTAATAGCAAAACAATTTCCATCTTTCCTTTTCTCATATTCAAAATTCGAAGGTTCAAAATATTCCCACAAAATCACTTGATATGGAATTTGGTAAACCCGCTCATTTTTTTCTGCAATTTTCTTTTCATATATAGTTGGACGTGGTGCCTTGCTAACAATCCCTTTGTTGGTGAGGACAATTCCCGATGGGTATCCACCAAATGAATTTATATCAGCCCAAAGAATATCGAAATCTGAAGGTACTGGTAAGTATTCCTGGATTTTTTTCTTATTCTTGTCTGTTAATTCTGTTGGCGATTTTGCTAATCCATTTATAAGAGTTGTAACAAATTCATCCATCTCTATTCCTCCATTATTATGTAATCATCCCATTTTTCTTCGAACTCACATTCTGAAAAAATATGTACCTTTGCATCCTTTATCCATCTTATATTGTCAAACACAAGTGTTGTTCGTAATATTTCCATGATCTCGGATTTATCATTTACGCCATACTCACCTAATATTTTCACTGGTATTTTAATTTCCTTAACTGTGCATTCCACTGGAAAGACATCATTTTCGTTATTTGTCAGTAATAACTTTAATATCCTGTCTTCGCTTAAAATAGTTGCCGCAAGAAATTTATTCTCTATAAAAATACCTACCTCTTTCGCCAATGCTGTTTTCACGTCATTCAATGCTAATTTCCTATTATCTTCATACCATTTTCTATACATATCCAGGTCTTTATCAACTCCAAAATTCAATATAAAAAAAACAACTGCGGCATCGTCCAAATAACCTACAATTGGTATTGCATCTGGAATTAGATCTATTGGACTGAGCAAATAGATCAATGTTGCTACTATTGAAATGATTGTTCCGACCGGAATATCCTTATATTCCTTTTTTACATACGAATCTACCAATGACACCATACATAAAATGTCATCTATCATTCCACCTATTATTGGAATCTTTTCTGTCTTCTTCATAAATACATTGAACTTTTTCTTGAAGTTATCCCATTTGTCTTTATTGTTAATAATAGCTGTTGCTTCATCGTCATTAGCATGTAAAGCTGCGCGTAACTCTTCTTTTGAAAAATTCGTTTTATACTTTTTCATTATTTATTCCACTTCCTCTCTCTGTTCCAACATGTATATGCATTCCGCAATATGTTTTTTGTCGTTTTCAATTTCTTGGTTTATATGTTCAATTATCGTTACTTTTTGTTCAATCGATGCTTCTCGTCTTCTAATCTCTTCCTGCAGATATCTTCTGACTTCAGTTTTCGAAATAGTTTCTTCCTCCGTATCGCTTCCCTTTTTTAACACAGCCAAGAAGTTTCTGCCATTACTCCTACCAACGGTAATGCTAATGGCATAATAGAAACTACTATATCAGCTCCAGCAACAAGTGAACTTATTCTGTATGGTAGCCTAAAAGTTATACGCATCGTCTTTTGGGTAACCCACAGACTTTCATCCTTTATATATGCATTTACAGATACTTCTCCATGTCAGAATTGTACAGTACCATTTCCATCTGTTTTGAAAAATCATCCATAATAATTTTCCCCTTTCCCCATCTGCTATAGCGATAAAGTTGTTCGCATACGTTGCTTCCAGTATAGAATCGCACATTTACTAAACCACAAACGCTTGACCAACTATAGAACCCTCGAACTGCCGATTAACAATTAATTATACCAAAATCTATTTTTGACACAATTCGACACAAACCTCGCAATTTGTTGAGGCTGTGAAAAAGATTCCCGAAAGGCGCAGTATGGCCTTGACGGAAGCCTTATAATTCCTTACCCAAGGCCGAATACACCATTTGTTTACTTGATGCCATGCCCTTTTCCTGATAAGATTATAGCATAGATTTTTCAATATGCAATATTTAACAAAATTCACTATATTTTGCTAAAAATCAATAAAAAAAGTTAGTAGTTTATAAACTACT
>JAGZLR010000128.1 GCA_018364635.1 Clostridiales bacterium
CAATAAGGCTGTTCTATTATTTTTTTTGGGGACTCCTGTTTAAGTTGCCGCTTAACGGAGTCCTTTTCTGTACCCACCAAAAAATAAAATACAAGCATCGCTATCACAACCGTTCCTGAAATCTGGGTAAAGGTATTACTCCATTCCCAAAAGGGCAGGTATGTAGCCAGTGCTCCGATGATGATGGATAAAATCAAATCTCTTTTCATGTGTTCTTTCCTCTCCATATATGTCCTGTTACTTCCCATATTTTTTTTGGGTAAATAACAAAGCTTACTCTCCCTTTACATGGTCCTTTTACCTGCTGCCCGTTATGAACCGCTACCCCAATAGGCAGCCACCCATATAAGATGCCAGCTCTTACTGATGTCTCCGGAATCCCTGTAAGATTTGATACGTCTTCTATTGTCATAGGCTCACTGGAAAACTCCGGAACCTTGGTAGAAGACAATTCTCTTACCATAGTCGCAAGCATTTCCTGGGTAGAAGTAGCGTTTTCAATATATTCTTCTGCTGTCATTGTTCTTACCTCCTCGCCTGTTTTCTTATCTTCTAATCACAATATTCCTAACGCGGCTGCTATAGCCATTCCGATAATACTCCCGACAACTCCACAAATTGTCGGGAGGATTGCCTGTAATAAAATTTCTTTTATCTCTTCCATACCTGTTCCACCTCCTATCCTGCTTTCTTATCTTCCAAATCTGTTGACTTCTGGTGCTTTTTCTCCTATTCTTTAAATACAGGCGTTGCAGCGCCGAGTACAAAGAAAGGAAAGTTTACAGTATGCGTAGATATGCACCACCATTTAATAGGAAACGTTATCTTCTCAACAGGAATACTGGCGAAATTCATGATTTGGACAACGAAACTGAGTATTGTCACATCGATGATATAAAGCCAGAACATATTTGGACAGAAGATTCTTATATGAGTTGTCTCATAGCTGCTGCTATGCTTTGTCCTTACAATCAAGCAAATGGTTGCTATTATTGTTTGAGAGAAAAAAATAAAGGTTGACGTCCTTCCTCAAGAGCTGCTTCATTAATCCGTTGCAGCTCTTTTTCGCTGATTTTCTCATTCAAATAATTGCATAGTTCCTCTTGAGTCTTACAATCTTGGACAATCTCAAATATAATCTTAGATGCAAAGTTTATTTCAAGCCGTTTAAGTAATTCAAACCTTGTCATCTTTCCACCTCCATCCTGCTTTCTCTTTGCGAAATAATTCTCTCATCTCTTATAGTTGATTTTAAATCATCTTTTTATCAAAAAAAATTTCTTCTTTCTCTGTCAAAGAATTAATTTCCAATAATTCACATAATGCAGCTACCTCACTTGTTTTAAATTCCTGCTTATTTTCTACTTTTAACTGGAATCCATAAGCAGACAATCCCAAATATTCTGCTACATATTTCATTTTGAGTCCTCTCTTACGAATTAATTCTTTAAGAGCAACTGTATTCGTCAAAATACCACCTCCATTTCTTTTGATGATTTTAAATCATCTATTTGTACTATATCACTTCATTGATTTTAAGTCAACTATTTTTTTTGATTTATTCAAAAATAATTGATTTTAAATAAACATTATGCTATTATGCTATTAATAGGAGGACAAATTATGGCTGAAATAGGAAAGAGAATACGCGAAAAACGCGAAGCAATCGGTATGACCCAAGAAGAACTTGCTTCTAAGTTAGGATATAAAAACAAATCCTCTATAGCAAAAATTGAAACTGGCACCAATGACATTATTCAAAGTAAGGTTGTTGAATTCGCAAATGTTTTAGATACCACTGTTGCATATCTCATGGGGTGGGATAATCCAACACCTTCACGTAAAGGCGTTGTTGTCAATGTCCTCGGTCGTGTTGCTGCCGGAATCCCGATCGAAGCAATAGAAGATATTATAGATACGGAAGAAATTCCAGAGGAAATGGCTAAAACTGGAGAATTTTTCGGACTTCAAATACACGGAGATAGTATGGAACCACGAATGTGTGCAGGCGATGTTGTTATCGTTCGTAAGCAGGACGATGCTGAATCCGGAGATGTTGTAATTGCTATGATAAATGGTGATGATGCCACCTGCAAAAGGCTCCGTAAATATAGAGACGGAATTGAGCTGATTTCTAACAACCCAAGCTATGAACCCATGTTTTTCAGCAATCAGGAAATCCAAGAAAAACCCGTAAGAATAATTGGAAAAGTTGTAGAATTAAGGGGGAAGTTTTAATATGGGTATATTCGACTTTTTTAAACGTAAACCGTATGATATGGACTCTTTAGAAGGAATAAATGCAATCCCTGTTCCCGCCAAAAATTATAATACAGGAAATTCCCTAAAAGATTGCATATATTACTTATTACAAAGAAAAGCAACTGAACATAAGAAAAATGGTCAAATGGATTTAGCTATTGCTTGCTTAAGAAAATCAAATGCTTTATCAGATTATGAACAGCGCCCACTTCTAATGCAAAAAGAATATCTGCGATTAGTAAAATATTTGGAATATGACAAACGTTTTGAGGAAGCAGCATTAGAAACAGAAAAAATAATGAAAAAGCATCCTGAATTTAGCGATAGACGTATTTCTAATCTCCCCCGAATAAAAAATACTATACAAAGAAGCAAAACATTTAAAAACGACTACGTTTTGGTATCAACAAACAACCACTGTCCTGTTTGTAAACAATATAATTTGAAAATTTATTCCATAAGCGGAAAATCAAAAAAGTATCCAAAGTTACCTGTTGAAATCACTAAGAACGGTGGATTTTGTCCTGATTGTTACCTTTCATTAAATAATTATTTTGATGAAATCAACACTTCCATTAAATGAAATTCATTTATACTTTTAATACAATATCCGATATAGAAAAGAAGGAGTATATCTATGGGAATTTTCGATATTTTTAAAATAGGAAAAATCAAAAAAGAAAATGAAACTTTGAAGCAAAAGCTTCAAGAGTTACATGCTGATGAATACTATGAAATTCAATCTGTA
>JAGZLR010000129.1 GCA_018364635.1 Clostridiales bacterium
GCTGGGCTTTCTTCCTGGAGACTTACAGAGTAAGGTGGATCCGTACCTTCGTCCTCTTTATGACGCTCTGTATCAGATTATGGGAGCAGATAGTTTTGCAAAAAATATGGAGCGGGGACTGATTGAAGTGGCTCCGCTTGCATATATGAGGGGAAGAACTCTTGATAATGCCTTTATTATTTTAGATGGTGGTGTTATAATTAACAAAAAAGAGGCGCAAGCCGCATAAAATAAGGGTTTCTGGTTGAGCTTTATTAAGGTAGAGTTGGTGTTACAAAATACAAAAGAACTGTTCTTAAATACAAAAGAGACAGGATGCCTGCCTCTTTCAGTGATGATTCTGATCAAAATTAAATAATTTTTAGATTACCATTTTGCAATTCATATTGCGTGCCACAGATGCTAAAATAGATGTAGTTCCAATCGCTAGAAGCGTATAATGGAATTCGTTCTTTTTCTCCGATAATTCGCAATTCCTTGTCTCGGTTGATTTCATATACTTTTGCCTTTGTGAGAATATTGATTTTTTCGGGAGAAAATCCAAAGGTATATGCTATCACTTCAATAGCTTTTTCTTCTGATAATTTTTCGGTAAAATTGCATTCATAAAGTTCCCTGTAATCCTCATTAGAGAAATATTGAGGATTTTCATATGATGTCCAACATTGAAGACTTTCTATTTTTTTTCGTAGATAAGCATTTTCTTTGCTGAATTCCTTTAGCTGCTTTCGAAGAGCAACAATTTCCTGTTTACGCTCTTTTTCTTTTTTAAATTTCTCTTCATAGAAGCTCTGTTGAATTTTTATTGCGAGTCCATCCGTGTTTTTTTGATATGATTTGCAAAATAAATCTTTATCCATATCTGAATGAATATAAAATGATTCTACAATGCAATACAGCTCCATCGGAAGAAAAATATTTGTTCTTTCTTCAAATTCTTGTCTGGTCATAATTATAAATACTCCTTTCGTTTTATTTTCATACAATATGAATTTGTGCAGCAAAAATGGGCAATCAGGCATATTTTAGATGTAAAGATTATAAATCGAAATTAAGGAGGTTTTTTTATGTCAATTTTTGAAAGAGTAGGAGATTTAATTAAATCCAATGTCAACGATTTACTTGATCGTGCAGAAGATCCAGAAAAAATGGTAAAGCAGATGGTAGTGGATATGGAAAAGCAGTTCCAGAAGGCCACACAGGAGCTTGGAACGGCAACAGGAGGTTTAAACCGCTTGAAGAAGCAGCTCGAAGAAGCCAAAAAACAGTCTGAGAACTGGAATACAAAAGCAAAAGCCTGTTTGTCTCAGGGTGATGAAGAACTTGCGAAACGTGCTCTTGAAAATAAAGTCATGCAGGACAAGCTTGTAACACAGTATCAGGGAATGTATGATTCTATGGAAAAGCAGGTAGAAGAATTAAAAAATCAGACCATGCAGCTTAAGCAGAAACTTGAAGAAGCAAGAAGCAAAAAGGCGGTGCTGGTTGCGCGGAGTCAGGTAGCTGATTCTAAAATGTCTGCAGCTAAAACTCTCAGTGGAATTGATAGTAGTAGCGCTTTTGCGAAAATGGATAAAATGGAACAGAAAATCATGGATAAAGAGGCGCAAGCGGAAGTATCGGCAGATGTGTTTGAACTGCAGGGAGAAACAGATGCTTTTGCAACAGTAGAAAAAGAAGAAAATGTGAATGCGGAATTGAATCGTCTGAAAAAAGAGATGGGATTATAGTGGAGGTGTTGTAATGGGAGTTATAATATCCGTACTATTCCTCGTAGGTGGTTTACTTGCAATTTTCTATGTAAAACCAAGGAATGAAGCACAGGCTGTTGAAATGCAGTTCCAAAAGACCAAATCCATAGCGGATTTAAAAAATTCCTTTGAGGAAATGAAAAAAATAAATTTAGATGAGGGATACCGGGAATATGTTGAACTCAAGGGAAAGATAGTGTGTGACGAAGTGAAACGCACTCCATTTTCAGAACGGCCTACCGCCTACTATCAGGCACAGTTAAAAAAGATAATCGAAGTGCATGACCAGTATGAAGTAGATGGGGCAGTAAAAACCCGAATATCAAAAAAAGAAATTCCCTTATCAGATGAAAAATCAGCACCAGATATAGAAATTCAGGATAGTTCCTGTGGGATTAGGGTGATAGTAGAAGTTGGTGCTGCAGGATGTGAGTTAGATATTCCAACGACGTTTGACCATTTTGAACCAAGAGCCGGAATGAATCGTTATAGAGGACTTCGAGCTTATGCAACATATAATTTTGGCGCTGAAACGCTGGGGATTAAAATGACAGAAAAAACAATTTTGCCTAATGCCAATATATATGTTCTTGGAGAGGCATTTCTTGTTGGTGATACTATCCATGTTGGCAGATCACAAGATAATAAAAAGCGTTTCCTTGTGTCTACCAGGTCTGAAGAAGATCTTGTAAATTCTTTTACTCACACGGCAAAGGTATGCCTGTGGGGAGGTTTAATGGCCTGCGTTGGAGGTATCGTAGGATTAGTCATTAGTATTTTTTAAGGAGTAATGGATAGCGATAAATGTATATGCTGTGGGGATGCCGTTCCTGAAGGTATTATGGTATGTTAATATTGCCAGGAAGTAGAGGAGGAGAAATTTCGCGAGGCAGAAAAAGGAAACCTTGTTCTTCCGGTCTATAAATTTGTTCCTCGTCAAAAGGAAAGCAGACCCCAAAAGCGAATTAAAATTCGTTTTTTCAGTCAGAGAAAATGTCAAGGGTAATATCTATCATATTACGTATGTAAAGAAAACAGGTATCGTGTTTGTTCATGTTTTTTCTTTCATATTGTTTTCTTTATGAAAAAGAAATGGAGTGCTTAAATTATCACTTTGGTAATTGTTATGAATTTTTCCTCCGAGCGCACTCCATATTTACCCCTATTACAGATGGGGTAAAAGGCTATTGCAAATGGTTTGTCCGTAGGCAATAGCCTTATTTTTATGATTTTTTATAAGAGTATAGGAACAATACTG
>JAGZLR010000130.1 GCA_018364635.1 Clostridiales bacterium
CCAACCATTAAAGTCAAAAGGTTCGTCCATTATCACGGTACCAGGATACACAAGTCCCATATCAATGGCAGGTGCATAGGAAGCGAGAACTTTAAAACAAGATCCAGGCTGACGTAATGCTTGTGTAGCACGGTTAAAAATCAGGTCGCCGCTTTTTTCTCCACGACCGCCAACCAAACCTTTGACAGCACCTGTTTTATAGTCCATGACAACCATAGAAGACTGTAAAGAACGATTGACAGCTTTGTTATCCAATACAAGAGTATGGGTGCTATCCAAAAGTTCATCCTGCACAGATTGGATAAAAGCGTCAACTTCTTCTTCTGATGTTACACTGGTTGTACGAGTGTAGTGTTTTTGTTCCTGTGTCGTAGTATCAAGCACAGAAATAGTGTAAGTTACATCTAGTGTGCTGTCAGAAGGAGGGAAGAGAGCATCATTTTTATAGGATTCTTCCATAATTTGCTGTATTTGCTGGTTTTCTGTTGAATAAATCTTGAGTCCGCCACTGTAAATTAAGTTATATGCCTGCTGACGACTATAACCTTTCTTTTCCTGTAAATCGGTGGCAACCTCAGTGACTAGTTCATCTACAAACCAGTTATGGATGGATTCAGTTTCCTCTTCGTTTTTTCTGCCGACAATATTGGCGTAAATGTCTTCTTGGGAAGCCTCATTATATTCTGACTGTGTAATAAACCCAAGTTCCAACATTTTTCCCAAAACAGTCATTTGACGTTCTTTGTTTTTTTCAGGGTTACTCAGCGGACTGTACTTACTTGGATTTTTGGTTATTCCTGCAATGGATGCACATTCCGCTAAATCCAGTTCGCTGACATCCTTGCCGTAATAAAATTTTGCCGCTGACTGTACACCATTGAGACCGTGATTTAATCCAATGGTATTTAAATATAACTCCAAAATGTATTTTTTTGCCCGCTCTTTAGAACCTAATTTTTTCTCAAGTTCATTTTCAAATTGTACAGCTAAATATTGTTCTTGTAGTTTACGGGTCAATTTCTTTTCGCTGGACAAAACTTCATTTTTAATTAGCTGCTGTGTAATTGTACTAGCACCCTGACTCATATCATGAGATTTCAAATTTACAATTAACGCACGCAACATACCTTTAAAGTCAATGCCGCTGTGGGTATAAAATCTTTCGTCTTCGATGGCAATGACAGCGTTTTGTAAATCTAATGGAATTTGATCTAATTTTACATATTCACGGTTTTCCTCACCATGAAGAGAATCAATTTCATTGCCCAGATCATCATAGATAAAAGATGTGTAATTTTCTGGTATGACATCTATGGCACTGAGTTTATCTGTATTTTCAATGATTCCCATATATGCGCCTACCATAGCGCCTGTCACGGCGAAACCGCCGACAATGATAATGACCAACAGAATGCGGATCAAAATTACGCCAACGCTATTTTTGCGTTTTCTGCGTTTTCGACGTTTACTGTTGGTGCGCCGATGATTGGCATCTTTTGAGTAATCCATTTTTTTGCCTCCTTTTCATTCTGCTATTATAACAGATTAGATAAGGGGAATAAAGAGTTAAAATAGTAAAGTAGGTAAAATTTTCTATTGTTGAAAGAAAATTTTAAAAAATAGTGAATTGCTGCATAGACTATAAAAAGACTGATTTTAGGATAAATGTATGAAAAAAATATCTTTTTTTCCGATCTTACTTATAGTTTCCTGTTTTTTAATTTCCATACTGTTCTTTGCAGATCGAGAAATTTTTCCGGCAGCATTGGATTTAGGTAAGTCACAATTTCATCAGGAGGCAGCAGCAGCAATAGACCAAGCAGTTTTGGAGGGGATGGCTGCTAAAAATTTGAAAAGCAGTGATTTATACCATGTATCGAGCCATGCCTCTATTGTCACTGTCGCTGCAGATGCCGTGATGATTAATACACTGATGTCAGAAATTAATGGAATTATGATTGATAAATTGAAACAATTAGAAAAAAGAGAGATCCTTGTACCCCTTGGTACGGCCAGTGGTATTGGAATTTTTCAGAATTGTGGCCCAAACATTGCATTTTCTATGCTGCCGGCTTCAGACAATACCATTGACTATGAAACGTCTTTTTCTTCCGCAGGTATTAACCAGATTTATTTTCGAATTTGGCTGAAAGTAAGGATAAAAACAGGTCTTATCAATGCATTGGAGAGGGAAGAAATTGTCATAGAACGGAAAATTATGATTGTAGAAACTGTGATTCAGGGAGATATCCCAGATATGTTATGGCCCCTTGGAGAAAAAAATTCCGGCAGTGTTATAGAAGAATAGAAAAAGGGCATCAGTTTTTTTCTGATGCCCTTCCTATTATTTTCTCTTCGCCACTTCAACATGAACTTTAGAACCTTTGATCGATTTATTGCGCATTCCTATAATAATATCTCTAGAATACTCATAAGGAACATTTACAAAGGAATAATCGTCGTAGATATCAATTTGTCCAATTACTTTACCTGCTACACCAGTTTCTCCTGTAATCGCACCCAAAACATCTCTTGCGCGAACTTTCTGTTTTTTTCCTAAGTTGATAAAAAGACGAACGGTTTTCTTCCCATTTTCTTCATATAGGTCTTTTTCATCAATATTGATGTCTTCAGGAGCATTTTCATCCATCGCTAGATTGATCTTTAACAGAGCAGCAGCTACATCAATGGCCGCATAATCTTCCTGCTCCATTTTTTCAACTAAATTAATATATTTTGAAAGCTTTCCTTCATCAATGACTGATTTGATGTTCTCAATAAATAGATTAGTTTTTACTTCTTCAACATCGCTTAAAGTAGGCAATTTTTGTGGTACAATCTTTGCTTTTGCATAATGCATAATATCTCTAAGCTTGTAGATTTCCTTGCCTACAACAAAGGTGAAAGCGCGGCCGCTGCGACCAGCACGGCCAGTTCTTCCGATTCGATGTACATAGTATTCTTCATCCTGCGGTACATCGTAGTTAAATACAATATCGATATCAT
>JAGZLR010000031.1 GCA_018364635.1 Clostridiales bacterium
AGAGGCCTTTGATACCTATGATGAGTTGGCGCCATTTTTACGGCGGATCAGCAAGCAAAATCGTCAGATAGAACAACAGATTCAGGAGTTGAAAAAACAAAGAGAAGAATTTAGCGCCATTACGGAAAACATGAACGAAGGTTTTTTGGTGATTGATACCAAAACTATGGTGTTATCCTATAATTCCAGCGCTCTTCGGCAGTTGAATGTTCATACTGTGGCAGAGAATAAAAGTGTGTTGGAGTTAAACCGAAGCGAGAGTTTCTGTAAAGCCGTTGATTTAGCCCTTTCTGGAAGAAATAATGAACAGGTGATGTTTTTTCAAGAGAAATATTTTCAGTTGTTTGCCAACCCTGTCTATCAGGATAATCAAGTAGTCGGTGCAGTGATTATTTTGATGGATATTACAGAAAAAGAACAGCGGGAAATATTGCGAAGAGAGTTTACGGCAAATGTAAGCCATGAATTAAAAACGCCGTTAACTTCTATTTCTGGATTTGCAGAAATTATAAAAAATGGGATTGTGCGGTCGGAAGATGTGCCAAGATTTGCAGAAAATATTTATCGAGAAAGTCAACGTCTCATTCATTTGGTGAGCGATATTATTCGGCTTTCTAAGCTTGACGAACAGGGGATGGAAGCAGAACGGGAGACAGTGGACTTGGGGAAACTGGTGGACTATGCTGTGTCAGCAGTGCGGCCAGAAGCAGAAAAAAGAGACATCTTGCTCAGTGTTGAGAAAGAAGAGTGTCGTCTGGTGGGAATCCGTGCAATTTTGGAAGAGATTTTCTTTAATCTTTGTGACAATGCAGTAAAATATAATAAAGACCACGGAGAAGTCCGAATCAAATTGTATCAGGAGAATAACAATATTGTGTTTTCCATTGAGGATACAGGAATTGGAATTCCTTTTGCTGACAGGGACAGAGTGTTTGAACGATTTTATCGTGTGGATAAAAGCCATTCCAAAGCTATTGGCGGCACAGGATTGGGCTTATCTATTGTGAAGCATGGCGTGGCTATCCATCACGGAGAAATCTCTATGGAAAGCCATATAGATCAGGGAACACGGATGGTCATTCGGTTTCCCATAGAAAGTGACAATCGGTAGACAACGGCTGAAGATAACTGAGTGCAGGAAAATACTTGAAAATTTACGTTTTCAGGTATTTTTTCTTTTTATTTCTCTATATAAGTATAGAAAAAAGAAAAAAGAGTGTGCTTATGCAGGCTGCAATTTATTCCAGAAAATCGAAATATACAGGTCGTGGTGAAAGCATTGCCGGTCAAGGCGAACTTTGTTTGGAATACCTAAGGCTGCATTATGGAGAACAGACAGCAAATACGGCTTTATATTATGAGGATGAAGGGTATTCTGGAAAAAATTTGGAGCGTCCGGCATTTGAAAGGATGGTGAGGGACGCAAGAAAAGGAAAAATTCAGATGATTGTCTGCTATCGTCTGGATCGAATCAGCAGAAATATCGGTGACTTTGCCAAATTGATTGAAGAGCTTACCGCTATGGATATTGCATTTATCTCTTTAAGAGAGCAATTTGATACTGCATCCCCGATGGGTAGAGCGATGATGTATATTACATCTGTATTTTCTCAGTTGGAACGTGAAACCATTGCCCAACGAATTAGGGATAATATGATGGAATTAGCAAAGACAGGACGATGGCTTGGAGGAGTGACGCCTTTTGGTTATCGATCTTATTTAAAAACGTGTAGGGATGCTAATGGAAAGACAAAACGATGGACAGTGCTGAAGGAAGAGGAGAGAGAGTTAAAAGCTGTGAAAAGAATTTTTGCTCAGTATTTGTCTTGCAGATCGTTGACGGAAACAGCTGAGGAAGTGTCTATGAAAGGTTTTTTGACTAGACAAAACAATCGATTTACACCACAGGCTGTAAGAAATATTTTAGAGAACCCTGTGTATGCAGCGGCGGATGAGGAGATAAGAAGTTATTTTGAAAAGCAATGTGAAAATTGTTTTTTTTCCCAAAAAAGTTCCAAATCAAAGGGCGGAATTCTTGTCTATAATCGTACACTGCAAAAAAAAGGAAAAGCTGCCATCATTCGGCCAAAAGAAGAATGGGTGATAGCAGAAGGCAGCCACAAAGCAGCCGTCAGCGGAAGCACATGGCTGCAAATTCAATCAATTTTGGACAAAAACAATGTCAGTCGCAAAAAAAGCAGCAGAACGGAAGCGCTATTAAATGGTATGATACTTTGTGGTAAGTGTCAGAGCACAATGCGCCCCAAAAAAACAGAAAAAGGATTTTATTATTTGTGTACAGGAAAAGAAAAAAGTAAAAAAAAGCTCTGTGATGTGGATAATCTGCCCGGAGACAAGACAGACCAAGACGTGATCCATTGGATTTCACAGATACAGATAGATTCTGACCTATGGATGAATTTAGTAGTCCAGAAAAGCGAGCGAAAATGGAAAGGTACCCACAAGAAATCACAGGTGGAGTTGCGGACAAAATTAGATACTTTGATGGAACTTGCTGCACAGGCAAAAGAGGCGTCTGCAAAAAAGTATTTGTTGGAAAAGATTGAGGTCTTAACAAAGCAGTTGGAAGAGGAAGAAAAAATTTGCTCAAAGAAAGAGGCGCCATGGTCGGCGCCAAAGTCCTTTGAGGAATTATTCGCTCATACAAATAAAAGTAGAATCAGACGATTTCTGAAAGAAAATAACTTCTCTTTTCTTTGGCAGGGGAAGGAACTTCTGATCACGCCATTTACAGAGAAAAAGGAATAAATTTGTTATCTTTTATGTAAGCATTTCTGTATGTCTACCCAATCAGAGCCAGAGATCAGCGGTTCATGCTTTCCAACAGCTACAATCCAGTTGGATTGCTGTTTTTTCTGGTTTTTGTGTACATATTCCAGAGAAGTGATTTCTAAATCATAGCAGCATTTGCGAAATTGACTGGTTTTATTGTAGACCATAAGACCTGTCTTTCCTGTAAATTCCTGATATTCTGAGCAGAGAGAAAAGTTATTGGAAAAGTAGGCATAAGCTTTTTCGTCGCAGGAAGCATAAACAGGGTTGGTCAGAATATTTTTAATGGACTGAAAGGTAAAGGGTTTTCCGTTTCTAGAAACAAAACTCTGTTGGTCAGCATATTCGATGAGGTCTGGAATATGATTAGTCTCCAGAAATCTGTGAAAAAGTGCTTGCACCACGCGGGCTTCTGGCGGATAAAGAGTTAATATACAGCAAGCTTTCTTTGTGTTTTCTTTGCAGGCCAATTTTTCTGATCGATATCCTGTTGGACAGATACCGCCAAGCCAGCGACCTTCTCTTGCTAAATCATACATATTATCAGAAATACGCTCTCCAATGGTGTCATGTTCAAAGGTGTTGATAGCGTTGAGCAGGGAAAGGAATGTTTTTCCATTCCGGCCGGAAGTGTCAATCATTTCCATGCAGGAAAACAGTGGGACATTTGCATGACTGAGAAACTCCGCTAGATGGAATAAATCAGTGGTTCTTCTGCTGATTCGATCTAGCTTTGCACAGTAAACAGCCTTTACTTTGCCATCTCTGATACCCTCAATCAAACGCTGGAAGGCAGGACGTTTTGCGTAATAGCCGCAGTTTTCCTGATCCATATAAAATTCGATGGTGTCTTGTGGGTACTTTTCTTTTGCCGCTTTTTTACATAAAAGGATCTGTGCCTCTACCGTTTGGCCTGTATCTACAATTTTAGATTTCCGAACATAAATAGCAACATGCGGTTTTTCCATATTGTTCCCCTTGAAAGTTTTTTGTTAATACTATATGTTTTGGGGAATAAAAAAAGAAATTGATCAGCCGTTTTTTTTACATGGAAGAGAAAAGAAAGAAGTTTCATTTGGTATGGAAAAAAGGTGAAATGTGTGCTAAAATAAACGGCACAGTGGAATAAAATAGAGGTGAAAAGCATGAAAGCATGGCAACATTTCCTTACGATTACAGAACATAAGTGGTTGGTAATGAAGTTTTGTTTTAGTGTAGGATTATATAAGCAAGGTCTGCTTCACGATATGTCAAAGTACTCTCCCACCGAGTTTCTAGTTGGGGCACAGTATTTTCAAGGCAACCGCAGCCCAAATAACGCAGAGAGAGAGGAGAAGGGGTATTCTTCTTCGTGGCTGCATCACAAGGGAAGAAACAAGCACCATTTTGAATACTGGATCGATTACAGCGGGAAAAAAGAACTTGGCCTTGTGGGAATGCGTATGCCAATTAAATATGTGATTGAAATGTTTATGGACCGTGTTGCAGCTTGTAAAATCTACCAAAGAGAAAACTACAATCCTACAAAACCATTGGAGTATTATGAAAAAGGCTATGCAGCAGCGTATCTTCATAAAGATACAGCGAGAATGCTGAGATTTTTATTGAAAAAGTTGGCTGATGAAGGGGAGCAATCTGCTTTTTCTTATGCTAGAAAAATGCTCTATGTAGAGACAATTCGAGAACGAAACAGGGAAATAGAACGAAAAAAACGGCTGAAAGCGCAGGGAAAGAGGAACACTCACAAAATACGACAGCTGACAGACAGTATAAAATCGAAACAGCGTGCACTGTAAGAAAATGGCACGCTGTTTTATGGTTAACAAGGATTCAAGGAGAAAGAACTTTTTTATGTTGAGAACTCTCATTCAAAACTTCGGAAGAAATTTTTTAGATTAAGAGAGAAAAGGGCAGGAAGGCAGAGAAAAATGATGCAAGAGCCGTTTTTTATGAATAGCTAATGAGATACTGATGGATTTGCGTGCAGGCAAAAAAAGAAACGGCGATGTATCTTTGCAGGACCCTGTGGGACGGGATAAAGAAGGCAATGAAATCACCATTATGGATATCCTAAGTCAAGACGAGGATTCTGTGCCAGAGCAGGTAGGCAAAAAGCTCCAACTGACAACGCTGTTTGATAAAATGAAGGACGTATTAGAAGATAGGGAAAAGCGAATCATTGAAATGCGCTATGGATTGGTGACTGGGGAGGAAAAGACCCAGAGGGAAATTGCAAAAATGATGGGAATTTCCCGCTCCTATGTATCAAGAATTGAAAAAAAAGCGCTGCACTTGTTATACGAAGCAATGGAAAAAGGTTCCTAAGCCTCCTGTTAGGAGGCCTACATAAACGGCTGAAAAAAGAAATTTTCAGTTTTTCCTTGCAAGCTACCCAAAAACCTTGAAAAAATGTCAGAAAAAAGACCTGAATTTGTAGACTTTCAGGTCTTTTTTACGTACATTAATGTTGTACTGGAAAAAAGCGAGTAATCTGTAGAAATTTTTGTATACTATAAGCTATAGCACCATAAAGTGCTCCTTTATCCCCCATTGCAGAGAGATTTAAAGTGATATTACCGAAATTACGCAGATAGTTTTGTAGTTGAACAAAAATTTGTGGATTTTTTGTTAGCAGCGGACAGTTGATGAGAATTCTTTGAGGATCAAATAACAGCTGTACATTATAAATAGCTGCGGATAGGATATAAAGGAATTGTTCAACAGCTATCGAAAAATCTGGACTGCTGGGATTGCATTGTTTTGAAGAAAATGAGAGAGAAAGAATTTGTTCTAATGTTTTTGGTTGTGTGTGGAACAATTCCTGCTCCCAATGGATTGTTTGGCCTAGCTCACCAGCGGCACCATGAAATCCGCAGTACAGCTTGCCGTCTAACAGTAGGCCTAGGCCAATACCACAATGCATCTGGATGAAGGCAAGATGATCCTCGTGAAGAGAAAAAATAGACTCGCCAAGGACTGCCATAGTTGCATTGTTTTGTACAAAGACAGGACAGGAAAGTTTTGTTTCTAAATGCTGAATGAGAGGAAATCCGGTTAAGTCGTCATGTGGTGTAGAGATGATCTGTTGATTTTTTATCATGCCGTGAACAGCGATTGTAAAACCGACAAGACCTAAGGAGCTTTCTGGAAGAGAGCAAAGCATTTGGTGAAGTGTGGAAAGAATTTGATCGCATAAGCTGTTTAATGGTTGTTGGCGATCAAAAGAAGCTTCTGCCTGTTTTTTACCGGAAAGATCAGTAACCATCAAAAATACTTTTTTAGGTGTTAAATCTGCACCTGCGGCATAACCGCAGGAAGCGTGGAAGGAAAGAAGTGTTGCCTTGCGGCCGATGGAGGACGGGCTGTTTCCAGTTTCTAATAACAGACCAGAGGAGAGATAGTGGCCGACAATAGAAGAGATAGTTGCTTTTGTAAGGCCTAATATTTCTGCTAGCTGAGATCGGGAGATCGGCTCTTGAGCAATGACTGTTTCTAAGACAAGACGCTCATTGATTGTACGGATCAGTTTTTTACTTCCAGTAATCATAAAAAAGCCTCCTTTTCGCAAATAATATCACAAAGATTTTAATGAAAAAAAGATAAATGGATCAGAGACTATTCATTTTTTGCTGAAAATACAGGCTATTAAAAAAAGTTTCATTGATTGCCAATAAAAATCATTAATAGACTGCAATCATTTTGATAAAAAAATAACGATAGAAAAATGTTTTTGACATAAAATTATTAAAAGAATATTGGCTATTATGCAATATGCGAATAAATTCTTGGTGAGTAATATTCTTAATAACCAATATTAAATAGGAGTATTTGTTGAATATCTACGAGGTAAAGTTAGATTTTAATGAGTTTGTTAACATTCTATGAACGAAATAATGAAATTATTCTAAAAAGACGATGATAAAAATTGATGTATTTGTATATATTTTATAATATGGTGAATTGTGCATGTTTGCTTTTTATAAAAAAACGTTGACAAAATGTTGTATTCTGTTAAAATTATAGGTATCGTATCAATAGTTGTTACATAGAAATTGATAAAGTAGTAAAAATTAAGTGGAAATTAGGGAAGGTTTCTCTATAAATTCAGTAATTATATTTATAATAAAATGTTTTTTATTGAAATGCAAGCGGAAGTAAAAAATGTTCATTGAGAGAAAGTTGAGTTATTTATTTAACAATATTGGCGGCTGCCAATCGGATGATTTTACGTCGGATTGGTTAAGATATAACTATAGTAGGAAAGAAAAGCGTAAAGCCGTTTTTCAATACCAAAAGAAAGCAGGTGAGAATATGCCGCTGGAAGCGATTAAAATGGTAACAGAAACTGAAAAACTTTCGGAAGAAAAAATCGCCGCTGCGAAATTAAAAGCAAAACAAATTTTTTCTGACGCCCATCAAGAGGGTGTTCGAATTCTAAAGGAAGCAGAAAAAAAAGCGGAAGAGGAAAATGCAAAGGCCATGGCGCTGGCGCAGGAGGATGGGAACAAGATTACTGCTGAGCTTATGAAGAAAGCTGAACAAGAATGCGGTGATCTTAGAAATCTAGCGAAAAGCAGGATGGAAAAAGCTGTATCATTTATTACAGAAAGGATCGTGAACGCCTGATGTCAATTGCCAAAATGAAAAAAATCAGGGTTGTCGCACTTTCTGAAGACAAGGATCAGTTTTTGAAAGATTTGATGCATTTGGGGTGTATTCAAATTGTTCAGTCTTCTGATAAATTGACAGACCCTCAATGGGCGGCGCTTTTGACAAAGGAAAACAGTCATGCAATGGAGTTTGGAAGCAAACTTTCCAGTGTGACAAATGCCCTTGCTGTTTTAAAAAAATATGCTCCGCCAAAAAGAAGTTTATTTATCAAACGCAGTGAGATAAAAGAGCAAGAATTTTTAAACGATAGTGTTATGGAGGAAATGATTAGTGTCGCAGAGCAAATCAATGACATTGAAAAGAAAATTTCCTCTTGTCAGGCGAAGATCAATCGCAACGATTCGGAAATTTTGGCTCTGAAGCCGTGGGAATCTCTGGACCAGCCTCTGGACCTGACGCAAACGAAAAAAACATCTATTCTTTTAGGGATTTGTCCCAGCACAGTGATCTATGATGATTTGGTAAGCGCGGTCCATTCAGCCGCAGACACCGCAGTGCTTTCCCTCATCCATTCTACAAAAGAACAGCAGTACATAGTTCTGCTGTGTCATAAGTCAGACAAG
This sequence comes from Clostridiales bacterium, assembly GCA_018364635.1. Taxonomy (GTDB): domain Bacteria; phylum Bacillota; class Clostridia; order Lachnospirales; family Anaerotignaceae; genus JAGZLR01. The sequence continues at coordinate 8,028 of JAGZLR010000031.1, forward strand.
GAGCAGGTACTAGATACTTTGAGAACTTATGCCTTTTCCTTAGCAACATGGAAAGATGCTCAGGGTACTGCCGCGGAAAACATAGAAAGACTGACAAAAGAAAATGAAACCTTACAGCAGGAGATTGAAGCTGAAAAGAAACATGCCGCGTCCTTTGCTGATCGTCGTCAAGAGCTACAAGTTTGTCAGGATCGTTTAAATCAAGAAATTTCTAAGGAAAATGCGAAAGATAATTTTTTGACAACCGGTACTGTTTTCTTTTTGGAAGGTTGGGTAGAGGTAAGCCAAATGGAGACAGTAACACAGTATTTGCAGAGTCGTATTTGTGCCTATGAATTTCATGATCCAGAAAAAGAGGACACTGTGCCGACGAAGCTTGTCAACAGTAAGTTAGTAGAACCGATGAATATGGTAACAGAGATGTATTCTCTGCCGGCATATGATGGCATTGACCCCAATCCGCTGATTTTTGGATTTTTTATCTTCTTCTTCGGATTTATGTTCGCTGATTTGGCTTATGGCATTATGATTGCAGGGGTTTCCCTATTTATATGGAAAAAGTATCGGCCGAAAGGCACGATGGGATATATGTTCAGGTTAGGTGTTATGCTGGGAATTTCTACAGCGATCTGTGGTATCTTGACAGGAAGTTTCTTTGGTGATGCTGTGACTGTATTTTGTGAAAACTTCTTAGGAATGGAAGGCGTAAAACTTCCTAGTCTTATTGATCCAATGAGTAATCCAACTTTGGTACTTGCCATAGCGCTGGTTTTCGGTGTAGTACAAATGATTTTTGGTATGTGCGTCAAGCTTTATATGGGCTTTCGAGATGGGGAAGCTGTTGACAGTATTTTGGACGTGGTGCCGTGGTGGATGTTCTTTGCCGGTCTTGGCTTAGCATTCCTTACTCATAATAATGTGCTTTTGATTGTAAGCGTAGTTGTTTTGGTGCTTACCCAAGGAAGAAAGAAAAAAGGGATTATCGGTAAATTATTTGGCGGTGTTGCTAGTCTTTATGATGTCACAAGCTGGCTGAGTGATTTCCTTTCCTATTCAAGATTGATGGCTCTTATGCTTGCAACAAGCGTTATCGCAAGTGTTGTCAATAAAATGGGAAGCCTTGCTGGAAATATGGTTATTTTTATTATCGTCTTTATTGTTGGCCATATTTTTAACGTTGGTATTAACCTCATTGGCACTTATGTTCATGCAGCGAGACTTCAGTACCTAGAGTTTTTTGGAAAATTTTATAAAGAAGGCGGCGTTCCATTTCGTCCCCTTCATTATGATACAAAATATGTTGATATTGTAGAGGACAAATAAAAATAGCTCAGTCGGCGGAAGCGGAAAGTTTAAAAATTTAACGCCGGAGAAAAGGAGAATGTGTTTATGGATTGGTTACAATATTGTGGTACAGGAATTGCTCTTTTAGGTTCAGCTCTTGCAGTAGGTTTTGCCTGCGCAGGGTCTGGTAAAGGTGTTGGCCTTGTAGGTGAAGCTGGTGCCGGTGTTTTGTCTCAGGACCCAAGTAAGTTTTCACAGATCCTTATTTTACAGGTTATCCCAGGTACACAAGGTCTTTATGGTCTGGTTACATGGTTTTATGCATTGATGCAGATGGGATTTTTTAACGGTACTATGACGCAGCTGGATTTGACAACAGGCTTAATGTATTTTGCAGCTTGTCTACCAATTGCCATTGGCGGATATCATTCTGCTATTGGTCAAGGACGTGTTGCCGCAGCAAGCGTTTCTATGATCGCAAAACGCCCTGGTGAATTAACGAAAGGTATTATTATGGCAATCATGGTTGAATTCTATGCGATTTTAACACTGCTTGCTTCATTCCTGATGTTAAATAGTCTGGGCTGATAACCCTTGAAAAAATAGAATACAGTGGGTGGTGCAGAAAATGGAAGGCATTGAGAAGTTAACCGGCCGTATTGCAAATGAGGCGGATGAACAGGTAAATTCAATTCTTGCTGCCGCACAAAAAGAGGCAGGGGAATTGATTTTGGCAAAGGAGACAGAGGCAAAGGCTTTCTATGAAGAAGCGGTGGAGAAAGGGAAAAAAGCCGCGAGCCAAAAGATAGAGCGTATGGAAAGTGTTGCTCGGTTAGAGATAAAAAAACAGATGTTGTCAGTACGTCAGAATATGATTAGCGAGGCGTTTCGTTTGGCGGAAGAGGCACTGACAAAACTGGATGAAGCAAAAAAGATAGAATTGTTGGCAGCATTAGCAGCGGAAAGCAGTGAAAGTGGAAAAGAAGAAATGATATTGACGAAATCTGACAAAGATCAATTGGGCGAAAAAGTGGCAGAAAAAGCCAATGAATTTTTGAGCACCAAAGGGAAAACTGCACAGCTGACCGTTTCTTCTGATACAAGAGAAATATCTGGAGGACTGATCTTAAAAGACGGGTCTATTGAGATTAACTGTAGTTTTGAAACACTTCTTAGATTTCGAAGAGAAGAGCTTGCTGCGGACGTTTCAGACATATTATTCAAGGAGTCGTAACCCAAGTACAGTCTGAATCATATCCGCAAAAGGAGGAATGGCTTTTGTCAGAGAAAACTGATATTGATTATTTATATATTTCATCGAGAGTCAAGGCGATGGAAAAAGATCTCCTGACAAAGGAGAGAATGAATAAGATGCTGGAGGCCCGTACCAATGAGGAAGCGGCCAAGGTGTTGACAGAATGCGGATACGGCGATTTTACAATACCTGTGACGGCATCAGAAGTTGAGGAAAAGTTGTCACAGCAGCGCAGTAAACTGTACAGCGACTTATCTGTGGATGTGCCGGATATTCGTCTTGTGGATATTTTCCGCATTCGATTTGATTATCATAATATCAAAGTGCTGTTAAAAGCAAAAGATATGGAAGCTGCAGAAAGGCTATTTATTGACGCCGGACGCATTGCTGTTGAAACAATGAAAAATGTGCTTAATCAAATGGATATGAGAGAGATTCCAATGGGAATGACGGAAGCGATCTATCAGGCAAAGGAAGTGCTCAGTCAAACAGGTAATCCGCAGAAAGCCGATTTCTTGCTGGATAAGGCTTGTTATCAGGAAATGCTTGATTTGGCAGAGGAGTCCGGCAGTTTGTTTTTGGTCAATTTTGTGAAGATCAATATTGACGCCATCAATTTGAGAAGTGCAGTTCGATCAGTAAGAATGAATAAATCTATTGAGTTTATCCGAAGCGTTATGCTTCCAGGAGGCAATGTGCCAGAAGAAAATATTGTTCAGGGTGCAGTCAGTGGAAGCGGTTTGGAAACGGCATTTGCTGCAACAGAACTTCGGGATGCTGCGGCAGCTGGTGTAAAAATATTGAAGACTGGTCGTATGACAGAGTTTGAAAAATTATGTGACGATGCTATTATGAGTTTTTTGGACGGCGCAAAATACAAGGCTTTTGGTCCAGAAACGGCAGTTGGTTACATTTATGCAAAAGAAGCGGAATTTTCTGCGGCGAGAATTATTATGATGGGACGTCTTTCAGGGCTTGAGGCAGAGACAATCAAAGAAAGGCTGCGTGAAGCGTATGTATAAAATTGCTGTAGTAGGAGATAGAGACAGCGTCATTGGCTTTAAGGCTTTAGGCCTGGATACCTTTGAGACAGATCAGCCGGAAATGGCAGAATCTATTTTGCGGGATTTAGCAGATAGAGAATATGCCATTGTGTACATCACAGAGCAGCTAGCGCAGCAGATGATGGATGTGATTCACCAATATCAAAGTCAGGTGACGCCGGCAGTAATTTTGATTCCTGGAAAAGAAGGAACTCTTGGAATCGGTCAAGTAGCGTTAAAGACAGCGGTGGAGAAGGCCGTTGGAGCAGATATACTAGGTTAACAAATAGAATGAAAATTTACCAGGAAAGAAGGTAAAGAATTTGGCAAAAGGCAGAATTGTAAAAGTATCCGGCCCTCTTGTAGTGGCGGAAGGAATGCAGGATGCAAGTATGGCGGACGTTGTCCGTGTAGGCGACGAACGATTGATTGGAGAAATCTTAAACATGGAAGGTGGCAATGCCTCCATTCAGGTTTATGAGGAGACTTCTGGTTTAGGCCCAGGGGCAGAAGTGGAAACCACAGGCGCACCTCTTTCTGTGGAATTAGGTCCTGGATTGTTGGAAAATATTTATGACGGTATTCAGCGGCCGCTGGAAGACATTATGAAGGTTGCCGGCAGTAATATTACAAGAGGTGTTGAAGTAAACGCGATTTCTAGAGAAAAGAAATGGGAGTTTCAGGCAACTGCCCATGCAGGGGATGTTGTGACCGGCGGTGATATTCTTGGTACGGTACAGGAAACAAGTATTATTTTGCACAAAATTATGGTGCCAAATGGTATGTCAGGAACAATCAAAGAAATTACTTCTGGTTCTTTCCATGTGGATGAGACAATTGCAACCCTTACAACACCAGACGGCAAAGAAGTACCTTTGACGATGATGCAGAAATGGCCAGTGCGTGTGGGTAGACCATATAAGAAAAAGTTTGTGCCTTCCACACCACTAAGCACAGGCCAAAGAGTTATAGATACTATGTTTCCTTTAGCAAAGGGCGGTACGGCAGCAGTGCCGGGGCCATTTGGTAGTGGTAAAACAGTTGTACAGCACGCTTTGGCCAAGTGGTCTGACGTTGATGTGGTTGTTTACATTGGCTGCGGCGAGCGTGGCAACGAAATGACAGATGTATTACGGGAATTTCCTGAATTGATTGACCCACATACAGGGGAAACGTTGATGAAACGAACTGTACTGATCGCGAATACTTCTGATATGCCTGTGGCGGCGCGAGAAGCCTCTATTTATACAGGAATTACAATTGCGGAATACTATAGAGATATGGGCTATGATGTGGCAGTTATTGCAGACTCTACTTCCCGTTGGGCCGAGGCGCTCCGTGAGATGAGTGGACGTCTGGAAGAAATGCCGGGCGAAGAAGGATATCCTGCATACTTGGGAACTCGTCTGTCTCAGTTTTATGAGAGAGCAGGCTGTGTAAAATGTATGGGAAGCGATGAAGACAGAATGGGTTCATTGACAGCGATCGGGGCAGTATCTCCACCAGGAGGCGACCTTTCTGAGCCTGTCAGCCAGGCGACGATGCGTATTGTAAAAGTATTCTGGTCCTTGGATTCCTCCCTTGCTTACCGCAGACATTTCCCTGCGATCAATTGGCTGAAATCCCATTCTCTGTATCAGGATAACCTGAGAGACTATTATATAAAAAAGATCGGCAAAGAGTATATTGCCAATCGGGATAAGGCTATGAGTCTTTTACAGGAAGAGGCAGAACTGGAAGAGATTGTTCAGTTAGTAGGAAAGGACAGTTTGTCTGACAATGATAAGATGACGCTGGAGACAGCAAAAATGATCCGTGAGGACTTTTTACAGCAAAATGCGTTCCAGGAAATTGACTGGTATACAGAAAATGAGAAACAAGCCAAAATGCTTGACATGATTCTTCAGTACGATTTGCTTTGCCGTGATGCCATCAATAAAGGCGCTTCTTTTGACGCCTTAGCATCTATTGAGTCTCGGGAGCAGATTGCCCGTGCAAAGACAGCGCCTCATGAGACATTTGAGGAATATTTCCAACATACAATGAAGGAAATTAACAAAGAAATTGAAACCATTATAAAGGAGGTCGGATAAGACATGATGAAAGAATATAGAACAATCCAAGAAATTTCCGGACCTTTGATGGTGGTAAATAAAGTTGAAAATGTCACGTATGACGAACTTGCGGAAATTGAACTTCCAAATGGTGAGACCAGATACTGTAAGGTACTGGAAGTATCCAAAGATAATGCGGTTGTGCAGCTATTTGACAGCTCCGCAGGTATCAATTTAGCACAAAGCAAAATTAGATTTTTAGGTCATAGCCAACAATTGGGTGTTTCTGGTGATATGTTAGGCCGTGTCTTTGACGGTATGGGGCGGCCAATTGACGGCGGTCCTGAAATTCTTGCGGAAAAACAAATGGATATTAATGGTGTGCCAATGAACCCGGCGGCGAGAAACTACCCATCTGAATTTATTCAAACTGGTGTTTCTGCCATCGATGGATTAAATACACTGGTTCGTGGCCAAAAGCTCCCAATTTTTTCCGGCTCTGGTCTGCCGCATGCAAAACTTGCAGCCCAGATTGCCCGTCAGGCAAAGGTATTGGGATCAGATGCAAACTTTGCGGTTGTGTTTGCAGCGATTGGTATTACCTTTGAGGAATCAGAATTTTTCGTACAGGAATTTAGAAGAACAGGCGCTATCGACCGTACCGTTCTTTTTACCAATCTTGCCAATGACCCTGCGGTAGAGCGAATCGCTACACCACGGTTGGCGTTGACAGCGGCTGAGTATTTAGCCTTTGAAAAGGATATGCACGTACTTGTCATTTTGACAGATATCACAAACTATGCGGAAGCTCTCCGTGAAGTTTCTGCGGCGAAAAAAGAGGTGCCAGGTCGTCGTGGATATCCTGGATATCTCTACACAGACCTTGCTACGATGTATGAGCGTGCTGGAAGAAAGTTAGGCAAAGAGGGATCGATCACGATGATTCCTATTTTGACAATGCCTGAAGACGATAAGACTCACCCAATTCCTGACTTGACAGGGTATATCACAGAAGGTCAGATTATTCTTTCCAGAGATCTTTACAGGAAAAATATTATGCCGCCAATTGATGTACTTCCATCTCTGTCCCGTTTGAAGGACAAAGGAATTGGTGCAGGAAAGACACGAGAAGACCACGCAAATACGATGAACCAGCTGTTTGCCGCTTATGCTACAGGCAAGGAGGCAAAGGAGCTGATGGCCGTGTTAGGTGAAGCGGCTTTGTCGCCTACGGATCTCCTCTATGCAAAATTTGCGGAGGAGTTTGAGAAGCGTTATGTAAATCAAGGATTTGATGAAAACAGAAGTATTGAAGAGACTTTAACCATAGGTTGGGAGTTGCTTTCTATTCTTCCAAGGCAGGAGTTAAAACGAATCAAACCAGAATATATTGATAAATATATGCCAAAAAAGAATTGACGGGGAGGTGCTGACAAATGGCAAAAACGACAGTGAACCCTACCCGTATGGAATTGACAAAGCTGAAAGCCAGGCTTAGAACCGCCACAAGAGGTCATAAACTGCTGAAAGATAAGCGGGATGAGCTGATGAAGCAGTTTCTTGATACTGTGAAGGAAAATAAAGCTTTGAGAAAGAAAGTGGAGGAGGCATTATTGCGCGCCCATGGAAGCTTTACAGTGGCCAGTGCAGTTATGAGTCCGGAAATGCTGGAACAGGCGTTGTTATACCCAAAACAGAGTGTTGATTTGGATATGAAATTTAAAAATATCATGAGCGTACTTGTTCCGCAGTATACGTTCCAGACAAAAAATAACGATCCCGCAGAGATATTTCCTTACGGTTTTGCTATGACAAGCGGGGAATTGGATGACGCCTTAGAAGCGCTTTCTGGTGTGTTCCAGGAGATGCTGCAGTTGGCGCAGATGGAAAAGACCACACAGTTGTTGGCACAGGAAATTGAAAAGACCCGCAGAAGAGTCAATGCGTTGGAATACATTATGATTCCTGATTTGGAGGAAAATATTAAATATATCTCCATGAAGCTGGAAGAAAATGAACGCGGCAATACAACACGTCTTATGAAAGTGAAGGATATGATTGCTGAAAAAGCCATTGAGGAAAGACGTAAAAAAGATGCGGAGATTTTGGAAAAAAATCCAGTGGCATGACAGAGGAATTTGTCTTTGATTAGGTATCCATGGAGAGGATACACTGTGGATACCTAGTCAAGTAAGATGATGGATCGTTAGAACAGCAACTTCGTTTTTATGCACATATTTTTGTAGGCGGTCTTAGAGAGACAGCGTACAAAGATATGTGTTTTTTCTTTTGATTATGAAACTACACAGAAAATGGGCTGACAGCGTTCCGCTTGTCATCGTAATCAGTACAGGTGTAGTAAGGATAGCACTGACAAGAGAAGTAAATTTTTAAGGAAAGGTAAATATTTTTTGTCTGCCATATCCAGCGTTTTTATTATTCAAGGTTCTATCTTTTAGAACGGTGTTATGCTATTATGAAGTCGGTGGTAAATCGGAAGTTGTGGAGGTAATAAATATGAAAAAGAGAGTTATAGTTCCACTTATGGTAATACTGATTTTGATTGTTTTGGCGGCAATATTTTACTTTACGCCTAAGACATTTGGAAGGAATGTAAATCCGTCTGATGTTGACCATATCAATGTGTTTGATGGCAATACAGGTGTTGGTTTTACTATTGATACCCCTAAAGACATTCAATATATTGTTGAGAATATTCAAAGCCATCCAATGAAAAGAGCAGGAGTTTCGATTTGTAACATGGGATATGGTCTCAAAATTAGTTATATCGATGGCAATGATAAGGCTATGATTCCGGTATTTATCCTCAATAGCGATGACACAATTCGTAAGGATCCATTTGTCTACCAGTGTGATGGTAATTTGTGCTTTGATTATATCAAGAAAATTGAAAGTAGAATTGGAGATTAATATGAATTTATCATGGCGTTATGACAAACTTTTTATGTTTCTGCTAAGGAAAAATACATATTGACAATTTTCGGGATTTCGTATACAATTTATAACGATAGCGTCCATAAGAAATGGATCAATACTTTTATAATAGCAATTAAATTTTGATAAATAAATATAGATTGAAAAGATATACCACGAAGGTATTTGTACTTTGTAAACGTACAAATTTTTGTGGTGTTTTTTTTTGCTTAAATGGGTGATTTTGTGAATAAGTATATCGGTAAAAAGTTACTAAGATTAATCATTGTATTATTTGGTGTTTCTTTGCTCACATTTGTGTTTACTTCTTGGATTGAGGGGAATCCTGCCGAGATCGTTGCGCAGCAATCTGGTATAGACCCTACAAAAGAAGATATAGCTGTCATTGAAGAAGAATTAGGATTAAATAAAACTTTACCAGAACGATACTTTATTTGGCTGAAAGATGCTGTAAGGCTTGATTTTGGAAATTCTTATATTACAGATAAGCCTGTTATCGAAGAAATACTTTATAGAGTTCCTGTGACAGCAACACTTACGATTAGTTCGTTTTTACTCATGTTTATCATATCCATAACATTAGGTATTTCTCTTGTAGTGGTGAAAAGTAATGTATATAAAAATATTATAGAATCGATAACATATTTTGGAATGGGGATTCCTGGATTTGTGTTAGGTCTTGTGATGGCGTATATTTTTTCTGTTAAGCTTCAAGTTTTGCCTATGGTGGGAAATAAAACTTTTCTGCATTGTATCATGCCTGTTGTAACATTATCTTTGCCCATGGCTTGTAGGTACACAAGAATTATAAAAACCAATTTGCTTGAAGTCATTGATGAGGATTATATATTCCTTCTAAGAACAAAAGGAATGAGTGAAAGAGTTATTTTATTATCAAATGCTTTAAAAAATGCATTTATTCCAGTAGTAAATTTAATGGGATTAACCCTTGGAAATTTAATGGGGGGATCTGTTGTTATAGAAAATATTTTTTCATGGCCAGGACTTGGTAGCTATATTATGTCTTCCATAAATAATAGGGACTATCCTGTCATACTAGCCTATATTTTTATAATGGCTATAGTTTTTGTAATTATAAATTTTGTTGTTGATATGATTATGTGCTTCCTTGATCCAAGAATCGTAATTCAGGGGAGGGGAAGAAATGATTAGAAATAAAAAACTATATATTGGCTTATTCATAGTATTATTTATAACATTGCTCGCATTGATAGCGCCATATATTTCTACATTTCATCCAGCTGAAAATGATTTAGTCCATAGACTAATGCCTCCTAATCAGGTACATTTTTTAGGAACAGATCACCTGGGCAGAGATGTATTTTCAAGATTGGTTTATGGAGCAAGACTATCTATTGGTATTTCTCTGTTTGTACTTATAATTTCTTTGGTAATTGGTACGCTCCTTGGAATTTTAGCTGGTTATTATGGTGGGATTGTTGACGATATTATTATGACAATAACCGAAATATTACTTGCTTTTCCAAGTATGATTCTTTCTTTGGCTATTGTTGGAATCATGGGAGCAGGGATTAAAAATACAATAATAGCGGTTTCCGTGTTTTCTTGGATTGGATATACCAAACTTGTAAGAGGTATGGTCATGTCTTTCATTCAAAAAGATTTCGTTAAAAGTGCCCGAATATGTGGCAGCAGCGATTTTAAGATAATGTTTATTCATATCTTACCAAACATTTTTAATAATATTATTGTTTATTCAGTTACAAGTATAAGTACAGTGATGATGCAAATATCATCATTGTCGTTTTTAGGCCTTGGGGTACAACCGCCAATTGCAGAGTGGGGAAATATGCTTAACGAAGCAAAAGGATATATTACGAATGCACCTTGGTTGATTATTGCTCCATCAGCAGCATTAGTACTTATGATTATGGGGTTTAATCTTTTGGGCGACGGCGTTGCTGAATATTTGAATAATAAGAAAAATGGGAGTGTTTAATCTTGCATTATTTATTAGAGGTGGATCATCTATCGGTTTCATTTGAAAGAATGGAAAGACCAGCAGTAGATCATGTTAGTTTTAATATATCAAAAAATAGAATACTAGGCATTGTAGGAGAAAGCGGCTGTGGAAAATCTACGTTAGCGAAAGCGATTATTGGGATGATACCTAAGTGTGGTAAAATAAACGACGGCAATATATTATACGATGGACAAGATATTATAAATATTAGCAACAAAGATAAAAAAAATATTTTAGGCAAAGAGATTGGTATTATAATACAGGAATCTTTGTCCTCGTTAAATCCAGTGAAAACAATAGGCAATCAGTTCATACAAATATTAACTGAAAGGCTGGGGATTTCTAAGGAAGAAGCACTGGAAAAGACGAAGATTTATTTAGAAAAAGTAAACTGTAAGAAAGAAGTGATTCGCAAGTTTCCTTTTCAGCTTAGTGGTGGTCAACGCCAAAGAGTTATCATAGCAATGGCCTTTGCATTAAAGCCGAAATTACTCATAGCAGACGAACCAACAACAGCACTTGATGTTACATTACAGGCGCAGGTTCTTAGCGAAATGTTATCTCTAAAAAATGAAAATGAATCAGGGATTATACTAATATCACACAATCTAGGCGTTATTTCTCAAGTTTGCGATGATGTTATTGTCATGTATAAGGGAAAGATTGTTGAATATGGAGCATGTGATAAAATCATAAACGCTCCATCCCATCCCTACACAATTGGTTTAATAAAGAGTATTCCAAGGATAGAATTTTCAGGGGACGAGAGACTGTTTAATATACCTGATACAGATACGATATATTATGGTGGGTGTGTCTTTGCCTCCAGATGTTTTAAGGCAGAGAAACAATGTTTCAATCAATCTCCAGAACTACATAGGAACAACAATGGGGTGTTTGTTGCATGTTCAAATTGCAAGTGTTAAATGTTACAAAAAAATATGGAAGATTTAAAGCGGTGGACAATATAAGCCTTGCTGTTCAAAGTGGTGAAACAATTGGGCTGGTAGGGGAGAGTGGCTGTGGGAAAAGCACGTTAGCATCCATTGCTGCTGATATTATCTCAGCTGATTGTGGAAAAGTCATGTACAACAATAAGGATATAAAAAAGCTTAATAAAGAAGCGTATCGAGATTATCGCCGAAATGTTCAAATGGTTTTTCAGGATTCAGTTTCAGCGATCAATCCTAGATTTACAGTAGAAAAATATCTGTCAGAACCTTTAAAGAATTTTATTAGCAAGGATAAAGATGAATTAAATGAGAGAATAAATACTTTATTAAATAAGGTTGGACTTGACTCAAGCTATATAAAAAAATATCCAAGCCAGCTAAGTGGCGGACAGAAGCAGAGAGTTGCAATAGCAAGAGCGATATCCATTGAACCTAATTTTCTTATTTTAGATGAGGTGACGTCTGGTCTTGATGTTTCGGTTCAGGCGCAGGTACTTAACTTACTTTTGGATTTAAAAGAAGATATCAATATAGGAAGTTTATTTATATCTCATGACCTTGGGGTTGTGAAGTATATAAGTGATAAAATTGTTGTTATGTATAAAGGAAATATAATGGAAGTTATTGATAGTCATGAAATAACCAATGCAATCCATCCTTATACCAAGTTACTTATTGATTCTGTACCCAAAATCGGAAAAAAAGTGAGAGTTCATATACCATCTATTGAAAATGAGACTTATGAACAAAAAGGATGTATTTTTTATCATAGATGTCCAAAAAGAACGAATGAATGTATATTCCATAAGCCTGAGCTTAGACAAATAGAAAATAACCACTTTGTATCATGCTTATGTTTATAAAAAGGAGGATAAAAATGAAAAAGGGTTTATTGAAAAAAGTTTTTGCAGGAGCGATTGCTATCACACTAGCATTTGGAGTCATGGGGTGTTCAAAAAAAAGCAATGATGCTCCAGATCATACAGAAGTTGATGCTGCGCAAAATGAGCAGGTAAAGCAGGAGTTAGTCATCGGAGAGAATGTTGATCTTGGCGGATACGATCCAGTGAAGGATATGTCATCCTTTGTTCGTTTCCTTGTGTTTGATTGTCTTGTAGAACTAGGTTACAATTATGAAAAAGTCCCAGGCTTGGCGACGGATTGGAAAATGAGTGAAGATGGCAAGACATGGACATTTACATTGAGAGAAAATGTTAAATTCCATGACGGCGCTGATTGGAATTCTGAAGCGGCAAGAATCAATTTTCAACATAGAATAGATGCTGGTACAAGCGGATTTTATAAAAGTATAGAATCAATGGAAACACCTGACGAGTATACTTTTGTTATTCATTTTTCGAAGCCTTTGTATACTTTTGCATCAGATGTTGCACAGCCTACCTATGGAATGGTAAGCCCAAATGCTTTTGACGAGGAGCATAAGGTTACAAATGCCATAGGAACTGGTCCTTTTAAACTTGACAGTTGGAATAAAGATGTTGATTTTACAATGACAGCAAATAAAGATTTTTATGATGGGGCACCGAAATTAGAAAAATTAACATTTAAAGTAATAACAGATGGCAATGCTAGAGCTATGGCTTTAGAAGGTGGAGAAATAGATATGATGAGTGGAAGAAGTGCACTTACATCTCTGGAAAGCTTAAAGTCAAAAGAAAATATTCAGATTATTAAAACAATGGGTCAAACATCAGAATTAGTTATGATAAATACATTTGATGAAATTTTGAGCGATTTAAATATTAGAAAAGCAGTAGCCGCAAGCGTAGATTTTGCTTCAGCTGTTCCAGCACTTTTAATGGATTTAGCTGAACCGGCTGTGAACTTTTTTTCACCAGTGTTTGGTGAATATGTAGATTCTGACCTTAAACTGCCAGAATATAACCCTGAATTTGCGAAAGAATGTTTAGCGAATGCAGGTTATACAGATACAGATAACGATGGTATTGTTGATAAAAATGGTACAAACCTTTCCCTAGACCTTATTGTTGATGCTAAGAATGAAGAGGACAAGGCGTTGGCATCAGTAATGCAAAATCAGCTTTTGGAAAATGGTATTGAGCTTAATATAACAATGCTTGATAGCGCGGCGATCAAAGAAAAACTATCCTCTCATGAATATCAAATGGCGATGCAGGGGCAGAACTATGTTCCATCAGATGATCCGTCTGTTCATTATAAAAATGGATACTACCATAGTGATTCCTTCTACAATATATATTCAACACCAGAACTTGACCAGAAAATTGATACTTTATTTAACTCTTTAGATAGCAGTGAAAGAATAGCCCTTCATAAAGAAGTTCAAAAAGAAGTAACAGAACAAGTGCCTGTTATTATGATGTTCCATAGAAATAATATTATTATTGCTGATAAAAAACTAAAGGGATATGAAATGGCAAAAGGTACATGGCAGATATATAAAGGCTTAGAGAAAGCATATGTGGAGTAAAAGGTGTTTCTATGGAAAAATTAAAGGAATTAGATGAACAGTGGAAAGAACACTTAAAAACATTGAGATATCATCAAAAGTATAAGTCAAAGACTGAAAAAACGGAATATTGGGACAAGGAAGCAAAGATATATGATCTTCGTATGCTTCAGGATAATAGAAGAGTTCAAGATGTTATCAATATTCTAAGACAAAAAGGTGTATTAACAAAAAAAGCGGATGTTCTTGAAATTGGTTGTGGAACAGGTTTATATTCTGTGGAGTTATCAAAATATTCTAACAGTGTAACTTCTGTAGATATTTCCGAAGCAATGGGAGAAGTTCTTAATCATAAGATTCAAGCGCTGCATATAGATAATATAAAATTTAAGCTGATAGATTGGGATACTGTTGATGTAGAGAAAGAGGGGCTGAACCATAGATTTGATATATCCCTTTCTGCTTTAAATCCTGCTTTAAATAGTCTAGAAGCATTAGAAAAATTTTGTAAGACGTCAAGAAAAGCTTGTGTCATTGTTACTTTTCATGCAAATGTAAAGAACAATGTTAGACAATTTATGGATAAGCTTTTATCAGTGGAAGAATCAAATCTCCATGACTGTTATTCATACTTTACAGAAAGTATATTGCAGGAGATGGGATATCACGTAGAAGTATTTCGTACGGATATGCATTGGGTAAAATCTAATCCAACAAAAGAGGCAGTACAAAGAATAATCAGCGAGTATCAATACTTCAATTCAGAGATGTTTGAGGATGAAATATATAAGTATATATTAGAAAACAGTGATGAGAATGGTTTCTTCCATGAAAATAATAATGCTAGTCTAAATATATACTATTGGGAGGTTTGAAAATGGATAAAGATTTAAAATTTTGGAATAAAGTAATAGATTTTCATGGGCATGTTTGTGGAGGTTTAACCATTGGTTATAAAGCCGCATTGTATGCAATGGAGTTGTTAGAATGTGATTTTTCACATGACGAGGAAATTGTTTGTGTTACGGAAACGGATGCATGTTGTGTAGATGCGATCCAGGTTATTTTGGGATGCAGCGTTGGAAAAGGAAATTTACTTTTTAGATTAAGAGGCAAGCAGGCATTTTCTTTTTATAACAGAAAAAATGGAAAAAGCGTAAGACTTGTTTTAAAAGAATTAGACCATCCAAATAGAAACCATAAGGAAGAATGGCAAAAGTTTTTATTTGATTCAAAAGTTGAGGACTTATTTGATGTAAAAGAACCGTCCTATCAACTTCCTGAAAATGCAAGAATATTTGAAAGTATAAAATGTGAATGTTGTAATGAAATGACAGCGGATTATTTTATAAGAATACAAAATGGAAAGAAAGTATGTACCGACTGTTTTCATACATATGATAGATTTTTTTAGATCTCAATATAGTTAACTGTATCCTCCCTCAAAAATTGAATATAAATTTGTAAAGGAGCCTATAGAATAACGGCTCCTTTCTATTATGAAGTCAGAGACAAATTGGAAGTTGTTGAGGTGATTTTTTGCGAGTATACGAAAATAAAGAAGAACTCAAAACTGAAATAAACAAAGCGTTTGAGAAATATATTTCAGAATTTGATAATATTCCAGAAGCATTAAAAGATAATAGAGTTGATGAAGTTGATAGAACTCCAGCAGAAAACCTTGCTTATCAGGTGGGATGGACAACCTTAGTTCTTCAATGGGAAGAAGATGAAAGAAAGGGACTTCAAGTAAAAACACCATCGGATAAATTTAAATGGAATCAACTTGGTGAATTATATCAGTGGTTCACAGATA
>JAGZLR010000131.1 GCA_018364635.1 Clostridiales bacterium
GAAAACGAACTGTCAGAACTAAACCAGAGTAAAACGCTTGCATCTATCATTTTGGTGCAAGCGTAATTCATGGGTAGCGTAGCAATATTTTGCGCTTACGAAAATAGAGTCCCTTACTAAAGGAGACAAAACATACAATGATCCTGCTAATGGAATTGCAGGTACATTATTTTCAGTAGATTATTATGGACATGCATCATTAGATTTTAGAAAACATAATTCTAAGATTAGTAGTAGATATGCAGTTAAACCATGGTACAAGAAAGGAACGTCAGAAAAACTTCCGTTTTGTCCTGTTATATATTTGGGATTAACACGCTTATATCCATTTGGAGAATTTCAAAATGAAGAAGCAGTGAAAAAATTGAATAAAAACTTACCTGCACAATATCAAGAAGAAATTGCCACAATATATCAAAGATTAACCGGCATCAATATTTCCGCAGTATCACCACAAAAAATGGGTGATGTAAAAACAAGAGCAGATTTTGAAAGTGATAAACCAGGAATAGATTCAAATACAATCTCTGCAGGAGAGGATAACTTATTTATTATTATCAGCGCAATAGTTTCGTTGAAATATTATTATAAAAGTATTGATTCAAGAAATGATATTGAAAGTGTATTATTAATTGATGAATTTGATGCAACCCTACATCCATCATTACAGTTTAAACTGCTTGACCTATTTAGAACGTTTTCGACAGATTATAAAATACAGGTCGTTTTTACCACGCATAGCCTTTCTATCTTGGAATATGCTTTGAAAAAGAAAGATAATGTTATTTACTTAATTGATAATATTACTTCAGCAGTGAAGATGGAGTCGCCGGACATTTATAAGATTAAAATGTATTTGCATGATGCAACGAGGGACGATATATATCTGAGTAAGGCAATCCCATTATTTACAGAAGATAATGAGGCCAGGGTTTTTATTAAAATAGTGTTTGACTATTTTGAAGAATTGCATCCGGAGTTTTCACAAGTTAGAAGATTCTTCCATTTGGTAGATGCCAATATTGGAGCAGATAATTTGAAAGCAATTTTTAATGATTCATATTTATTAAAAACAACGATGAAATTTATTTGTGTACTTGATGGAGATCAAAAAGGAGATTTAAACAAATACACAATAACTTTACCGGGTGGAGATTCACCAGAGAAGGTTATCATGAATTATGCATTGACTTTATATGATAATAACTCGACGTTTTGGACTGCCGATACTATTTTGGAGCTTAATTACGGTAAAGTACATTTTAGAGATAATATTAAGGACGATATTGATAACATACCACGTACGTTAGAAGATCTAAAAGCCAATGGCAAGAGTACACATGGTGTAGAACGAGAATTGAGAAAAGAAGTTTTTCTTAAACACCAAAGATTTTTTGAGTTATTGTTTAAACACTGGGTTCATGATGAAGAAAATTCAGATACCATTAACAAGTTTTATAAGAATTTGAATATAATGTTCAAAAAGGTAGCAGAATTTTACGGAATCAACCCTCAATTATGGACAGTTCGATAAAGGAAAGAAAAGAGGTGACAAAATGCCAAGTACATATTCTCCGTTAAGGTATCCAGGTGGAAAAACTAAGTTTTATGATTATGTAAGAGAATTATTAAGATGTAATAATATGCTTGGTGAAACTTATATGGAGCCATTTGCTGGTGGCGCAGGTTTGGCATTGAAGTTACTATTGAATAATGATGTCAAACGTATCATAATAAATGATTATGATACAGCAATATACTCTTTTTGGCATAGTATTTTATATGAGACAGACGCATTTTGCGAGCTTATAAATACGACTCCGGTTACAACTGAAGAATGGAAAAAACAGAGAGAGATTTACATGAACCATAATGGAGATATTTCGTTAGATGTAGGGTTTTCAACTTTTTTCCTTAATCGTACGAATGTTTCAGGAGTAATTAAAGGTGGTATAATTGGAGGACAAGAGCAGCAAGGAGCGTATAAAATTGATGCGAGGTATAATGGTCAGAATTTGATAAGTAAGATTCGTAATATAGCGGAGAAGAGAGATCAGATTGTGCTATTGAATCAAGATGCAAAAGAATTGTTACAACCTCAACAATTAAGAAGATATTATAAGACATTTATAAACCTTGATCCGCCGTATGTGAAGAAAGGAGCACAATTATATAAGAATGCTTTCACTGAAGCTGATCATAGAGAATTGAGTGAGTTAATATCCCACTGTAATAGGAAATGGATTGTTACTTATGATATATGTCCACTTGTTACTGACCTATATCGAGATTTTAGAAGGAGTTATTTGGATGTGACGTATAGTGTGAGAATGAGTAAAAAGGCTCAGGAGTATATTTTTTTTAGCGATAATCTTGAGTTACCAGATACAATAGAATTACGATAATAAAACAAAGTCCATACTGCAAGTATAATATTTGCAATACGGGCTTTTTCTATCTCTTTCCTTTTTTACGATTCGGCAGTGCTTTAAGCAACTTGGAACGCTTAAACACATCCTTCATAACTTTATGCTCGTCCACGGAAAGATGGTCAAACGGAATTTGCATTTCATCGCAGAAGAAGCGCCAGAATTCTTCAATAGGATTACTCTTGAATTTAAGGGTCTGTAAGAAACGCTGCACCTTTTTGTCGTTGGACATCGGTCTTTCGATAGGTGCAGATTCGGCAGCGTGTTCATGGTTCTCACGAATGGTGCGGATAATATTGTCCCAATCGCTGTGAATGGTATGGAAGAAATATTCTTCCTCCTGAATGTGTGAGCTTTCCAGAACTTTCAGATACAGGTCGTTTGCATCGGGATTTTTCTGCTGAATGATTTGCAGGCGGACAGCATTGTTGTACTAAGATATATGCCATATCTTTGTAGAAAGATTTTCATAGGCCGATATCCAATGGTTCTATTATTGTTGTAATAGATATACTTTATCCTTT
>JAGZLR010000132.1 GCA_018364635.1 Clostridiales bacterium
TTCTGTTCTGTTGGAGCGTATCAGAGCAGAGAAAGAAGAACTTATCAAACAAGGCAAAATCAAGCGTGATAAGAAGGAATCCATCATCTTCAAAGGTGATGATAACTCTTATTATAGAAACAAAAAAGGGAAACTTTTTTGCATTGATAAAGAATTACCTTATGAACTACCAGATGGCTGGACATGGGCAATGCTTCCTGAAGTTGTGTTTTTCCAAGAAGGACCTGGAATTTTAAAAAAGGATTTTAGAGAAAATGGAGTGCCTTTAATTAGAATCTCTGGATTACAAACCGAAAAGGTACTTTTAACTGGATGTGATTATCTTGATGAAGAAATGGTTAAAAATAAATGGGAGCATTTTAAACTTGATTTGGGTGATGTTTTATTGTGTACAAGTGCTTCTATAGGAAAAGCTTCTATTGTCGGATATGAAGCTGTGGGGGCAATTCCATACACAGGACAAATCCGTTTCAAAATGTCGGAAGCGATTATTCGTGATTATTTTTTATACTTAGCCACGTCATCTGTATATTTGGATCAAGTTAATAAAATGAAGACTGGAAATTGTATTCAGCATTATGGACCAACACATTTGAAAGAAGTGTATGTCCCACTTCCACCAATCAATGAGCAAGAGAAAATTGCCGACAAAATAAAGGTTATTTTTAGCCAATTTAATAGTTTAGAAAATACACTTGTTTAGCCATTTTATAGCCGCCTTCATCTGAGGGCGGCTGTGATTTTACCATGTTACAATTTTGTCAACTAGAGCCTGCTGTTCACTGGCTGTTCGACGCAAATATATGCGGGTTGTTTCAATGCTTTCATGCCCCATCAGGTCGGCAAGCAAAGCAATATCGTTATACTTTTCAAGAAAATTCTTTGCATAGCGATGGCGGAAGGAATGAGGATAAACCACCTTTTTATCAAGACCATATTTGTCGGCATAATTCTTTAGTTGTTGTGAAATACCACGAGTAGTAATAAGATTTCCATAACGATTCAAAAACAAATAGCCAGAAGAACGTCCTATTTCCTCCAACCATGCAAGAGTTTCTTCTCTTAGTTTTTTCGGAATGAATAATCGGCGAAGCTTTCCACCTTTCGTGTACAAATCAAAATAACCTAGTTCCACATGTTCTATTTTAATGCGAATAAGTTCGCTAACACGGGCTCCGGTAGCAGCAAGATACCAAACCACAAAATACCATTCCATATTCCCGTCTTTTTTCAATTGATGTTTCAGGAACTTATAGTCAGCGTTACTGATTACATTTTCCAAAAAGCTTTTCTGTTGAATTTTTACAGCTTTAAGTCTGAATTGTGATTTGCCAAGGTAATCTAGATACTTGTTCATGGCTTGTATCCTTAAATTTGCAGTTTTAGGTTTGAAGTGTTCCATCAGATAACCTTTGTATGCAAGTAGGTTTTCTGATGATACCTGTTCATAGTTGGCAGTAAAATAATTTACTGTCCACAGGTAAGATTCGATGCTGTTTTCGGCGAGGTTATCCTTTTTTAGGTATTCCTCAAATGTAATTTTTGTCTTCATAAAAAGACACCTCCATAATTTTATTGGCGATAATTCGCTGATTAAATTATAGAGGTGCAATGTGTGAATTCCTCTTATTATGAGAAGATAGGTAAAAGTGTTTCTAAAATTGACGCCGAAATACCGTTTGATCTCTCAGAAGGATGGGAATGGTGTAAACTTGGTAGCCTTTGTTCGTCAATTCAGTATGGATTAAGTAACTCTGCTGAAAGCAGCGGAACTCATAAACTTTTAAGAATCACAGATATTCAAAATGGCTCCGTAGATTGGGATACTGTTCCGTATACAACACCACAGAATCCTGAAACATATATACTTAAATCAAACGATATTGTTTTTGCAAGAACAGGGGCTACGGTAGGAAAATCATTTTTAATTGATCAATTACCATATGAATCTGTTTATGCATCATTCTTAATTAGAATTAGGCTACTTAAGTTCATAAGTCCACAATTTATTTATAACTTTTTCAATAGTCCGTGCTATTGGAAACAAATTTCAAATAAGGCTGTCGGTGTGGGACAACCAAATTGTAATGGAACCTCCCTAAGTAATTTATTTATTCCCATTCCACCGGCTAAAGTGCAGGATGAAATAGTATCTCTAATCTCCAAGCTATACGAACACATTGATTCAATAGAAAAAAGTCTCAGCTGAGGCTTTTTTCTATTGTGTTAATAATCGAAAATGCTTTTTGTATTACTAAAGAAATTCGCTCTTGTTCACTTATAGAAGGTATAGGAACAAGTATTTCTTTTAATGTGGCAGGTTTAAGTTCTTTTTGATTTGTAGATCCTTCACCTTTCTTTTCCAACTCACTCTGATTAGATTTCATAAAAGCGTATAAATAAAACGAATTAACTTCTTTGTAGGAACGTACAACGGTTACATGAGAATCTGGAACTATATCAATGCTTTTGATATTATCACTTGACTGATAAAGTCCAACACGTCCCAATGTACCCGTACCCGTTGAATTGATGACAATGTCGCCATTCTGCATATACTCATCTGTTGGATATTTACCTAAAGTGCTTTCATCAAGATACTGTGCTAATCCAATATCAATGCCATTGTATTTTGTGTTACATTTTTGTGCAAATACAAGCGTATCGCTGCTCTCTGTTGCATATTTTGGTGATTTTCCTCTTTTTATCTCTTTGACACAACAGTTTTTTAGGCGTAACCATTCCCACGTTTCAGGTATTTCAAAAGGGATTTCCTCATCAATACAATGAACTTCGCTTCCAATCTTCTCATAATAAGAGTTATCCTCACCTTTGAAGATGATGGATTCCTTCTTATCACGCTTGATTTTGCCTTGTTTGATAAGTTCTTCTTTCTCTGCTCTGATACGCTCCAACAGAACAGAA
>JAGZLR010000003.1 GCA_018364635.1 Clostridiales bacterium
TCTAACTGTTTTTTCTGGATTTGATAATTCTTATTGCCTGTTGTATTCGTCTCAGACAACTGTATCTTCATCAGTGCGATTTCATTTTCCTTTGACTGGATCTCTTTTTCTATTTCAGAAGTGTCTAATTCTGCTAATACCTGTCCTTTCTTTACAGTATCGCCTTCTTGTACATAAATCTTTACAATCTCGTGGTGAAGTTTTGATACTACTTCTATGGTTTCTTTTCCTTCCAGCGGCGCTTTCACACTGATTGTTTCTCGTATCTCTCCCCTGGTAATTGGAGAAGTCATAACAGTAAGGCCTACTGGCTCTTTCTTGGAAGTAAATGCATAAGCAGCTGTGCCTACAGCTATGACAAAAACCGCAGCAATCACGATTTTTTTCTTTGTTATTTTCATGGTAACACCCCTTTAATTTAATTTTAAGTACATCATAATACGAAAATCTTACAGTTAATGGAATATAATTCTTCCAATTGTTTTAAAATTCAAATAAAATCAAACTAATTTTAAATCTACATTAATCATTTTCACTGGATTCACTACACTGCATCCCGTCTCTACAAAGCAATTTTTGATAAAAATAGTCAATACAGATAGCTCCAAAGGGCGCTGTAATTAATATAGATAAAACAGCCACTGTAAGCACGATTTGACCACAGGCAAGACCCATAGATAGTGGGACAGCACCAATTGCTGCTTGTACTGTTGCCTTTGGCGTATAAGCAAGCATACAGAATATTTTCTCTTTTGCTGTCAATTTTGTTCCAAGCACAGAAATAAACACACCAAACATCCGAAACAACATAGCCAACAAAATAAGGATAATTGTAAGCACCCCTGCATTTACTGCATATGTTACATCGACTGTTGCTCCTACTAAGACAAATAAAATAATCTCTGCTCCAATCCAAAGTTCATTATATTTTTTAGAAAGCAAGGAGGCCATCTCCTCTTTCTTCTGATGTAAAGTAAGTCCCATTGTCATAATGCCAATCAAACCTGACATTTGTATCGCTCCAGTCAAGTGATTTTGTAAAGCGAGCAGAAGAAACGAGATACCAAACAAAATAATAACTTTCACTCCATCTCTGATAAAAATCTTCTGAAACCACACAGATAAGAAAAGGCCACAGACAATACCCACAAAAATTCCTAAAACGATTGACGTAGGAATCTGCAAGAAATTTCCAACGGAAACAGCACCCCCTTTGGCCAAAGAAGTAAACGCAGTAAACATAACAATGACATAGACATCATCTGCACTAGCACCAGCTAAAATCATCTGAGGAATACTGCGACTTACACCATACCCTTCTTCGATAAGCTTTATCATTCGAGGCACAACAACTGCTGGAGATACAGCTGCAATCACACTTCCCATCACGGCGGCTTCTATGACTGTCACTCCCAACATGTTAGGTGCTAAAAGAATAACTCCTAGCATCTCAAAAGTCGCTGGCAAGAAACACATGAGGATTGCCGGCCGACCAACTTGTTTTAGATCATTGATATTTAACGTAAGACCTGCCCGCAATAAAATAATAACCAGTGCCAGCTGCCGCAAATCAGCTGCAATTGACATCATAGATTCATCAAGCAAATGAAACGCATGAGGGCTTAAAAGCATTCCAGCAAGTATCATCCCTAATAACCGCGGCAGATGCAACCGCTCCATCACATATCCAAAGAGCAGCCCTGACAACAAAATAAAAGCAAGACTTGTTAACATGAAATTTACCCCTTTCTTTTCCCAAAAATCAAAAAAAGCCAATAACTTCTGCAAAGTGCAGAAGTCATCAGCTTATCAGCGGTTTTGGCATTGCCATGGGAGAACCTCATTCCCAGCTATATAAAATATAACACATTATTGGTTTCTCTGTCAAGATATCCTCTGAACTCTGCTACTTTTATATCCTTGCCTCAGTGTCAATAAAATGATAAAATTAAAAAAATAGGAGGAGTTATATGAAAAGTAAAGTAATCAAAATCATACTTCCATTTTTAATACTTTTCTTGTGCTATCTATGGTTTGGTCATCCAATTGTTACCTACCATAATTATCAATTAAAAAAAGCTGTCTGTTCCATCCATAGCCAAGAAACTACGCTAAACGAAATCGTCCCTTTTGCTTGGGACAAAGTATATACATTTGGCCCTTATACAAGCAAGGAAGAAATCCAAAAAGAAATTGGGTTTCACAGCAACGCCATAAAAGAATCCGTCAGCGAAGATATGGTACAGCTTTTATTTGTTAAAAACAATGCTGTTACAGCCAGCATATGTAATTACAGCAGCAATTTAGGATATCGAATAGACTTCACAGGACATATTACCTTTGAGGAAAACGCTAAATTTACCGTGAGCTGGGACTCCGATGTTATCATTTTAAAAAAAATATAATAGAAAACTTTTCCCTGAAATAAACCGACAGGCACATTGATTGACAAAGTGCAGTTGGTTTAGTATGATAAAAAAATGAATCTTCAGTTAATCTATCGCTGGAAATGTATGTTTATTGAAAGGAGTCTTACATATATGATTTATTCTACAGAAGTGCAGAGAATGTGCCCTGTGGCCAAAGGCGCTTATCATGGTCCAGCTCCTATCCCAGAAGAAGGTAAATGGGTGCAGGCAAAAGAGATTAAAGATATCAGCGGTTTAACTCATGGCATTGGCTGGTGTGCACCGCAGCAGGGCGCCTGCAAGCTAACATTAAATGTAAAAGATGGTATTATCGAGGAAGCCTTAGTAGAAACCTTAGGTTGCAGCGGTATGACGCACTCCGCAGCGATGGCTTCTGAAATTCTTCCTGGAAAAACATTGTTGGAAGCATTAAATACAGATCTTGTATGTGATGCCATTAATGTTGCAATGAGGGAATTATTCCTGCAAATTGTTTATGGACGTACCCAAACAGCCTTTTCCGAAGGCGGTCTTCCTATTGGTGCAAGTCTAGAAGATTTAGGAAAGGGCCTACGTAGCCAAGTGGGTACTATGTTTGGCACAAAAACAAAGGGTCCACGTTACTTAGAGCTTACCGAAGGCTATGTTACTCGCATTGCCTTGAATGAGAATGATGAAACTATTGGATATGAGTTTATCAATCTTGGAAAAATGATGCAGGCGATCAAAAATGGTACGGATCCAAAACAGGCAATGGAAGACGCAAAAGGCCACTACGGTCAATTTGACGACGCAGCAAAATACATTGACCCTCGTCAGGAATAATAAGGAGGATGGAATATGGCTCTATTTGAAAGTTATGAAAGAAGAATTGATAAAATCAATTCCGTCCTGAACGAGTATGGAATTGAAAATATAGAAGAATGTAGAGAGATCTGCCAAAACAACGGTTTCGATCCCTATACAATCGTAAAAAATATTCAGCCTATCGCCTTTGAAAATGCAGGCTGGGCATATACTGTTGGTGCAGCAATTGCAGTTAAAAAAGAGGTAAAGACAGCTGCTGAGGCAGCAGAAGCAATTGGTATTGGTCTACAGGCATTCTGTATTCCAGGCTCTGTTGCTGATGACCGAAAAGTTGGATTAGGTCATGGAAACTTAGGTGCAATGCTGTTACGTGATGAAACAAAATGTTTTTGTTTCTTAGCTGGCCATGAGTCTTTTGCCGCAGCAGAAGGTGCCATCGGCATTGTAAAAAACGCAAATAAAGCTCGGAAAGAACCTTTGCGAGTCATTCTTAATGGTTTGGGTAAAGATGCTGCTCAGATTATATCTCGAATCAATGGGTTTACCTATGTACAGACACAATTTGATTACTCCACCGGTGTAGTAAATGTTGTAAAAGAAATTGCTTACTCCAATGGTGATCGTAAAAATGTGCGTTGTTATGGAGCAGATGATGTTCGTGAGGGCGTAGCAATCATGCATTTGGAGGGCGTTGATGTCTCAATCACCGGTAACTCTACAAACCCAACCAGATTCCAGCACCCTGTAGCAGGAACTTATAAAAAAGAGTGTGTAGAGCAAGGAAAAAAATACTTCTCTGTCGCTTCTGGAGGCGGTACAGGGCGCACACTACATCCAGACAATATGGCTGCTGGTCCAGCATCCTATGGAATGACAGATACAATGGGACGGATGCATTCTGATGCACAGTTTGCCGGTTCCTCATCTGTGCCTGCACATGTAGAAATGATGGGATTTCTAGGCATGGGAAATAACCCTATGGTAGGAGCAACTGTGGCTGTTGCGGTAGCCGTGGAAGAAGCTCTTAAAGCATAACTGCGCAAAAGGCGAATAAATTTTATTCGCCTTTTTTATTTCCATAAATATTGGCAGATAAAAAAACTTGCTATAAGTCCAGCTCCATTGGCAAGCAATGCTCCTGGGATAATATATCTTGTCTTTGATGCCTTTACCTGAAAAAAATATATACTGATTGTATAAAATACAGTTTCTGTACAGCTCATCATCACAGAAGATAACCTTCCTACAAAAGAATCAGGCCCATAGACCTGAAAAATATCAATCAACATTCCGCTTGCCGCTGAGGAAGAAACCAGCCGCATCATTGCTAATGGAACCGTCTGTACTGGAAAACCAGTCACCTGAGCAATTGGTAAAAGAAGCTTTACTAAAAAATCTAAAAAACCTGAGGCACGAAGAACAGATACGGCAACCATCAAGCCAATCAATGCAGGCAATATATCAAAAACTGTCAGCAGTCCTTCTTTCGCTCCCTTTAAAAATGTTGGCCATAGTTTCACATTACGAAAATAACCAAATAAAAGAATACTTACAGCTGTTGCAGGAACTATCATTTCCGAAAGAAAAAGAATCAGTTTCATTTTTTTCTCCTCTCCATCACCAGCGCAAATATCACTCCTGCCAATGTTGAAATTAACGTAGCAATAATTCCAGCACCAACAATTTCCATTGGGGCTATGGAGCCATATTCCGCCCTGTAAGCAATTAAGTTAACAGAAAAAAGCTGCACTGAGGACATGTTTATAATTAAAAACATACACATTGCATGACTTGCTTCTTTTTTATAATGATTTAGTCGATCCAGCTCTTTCATTGCATTTAAACCTGCTGGTGTTGCAGCCCATCCCAAGCCCAAAAAATTTGCAGTTAAATTTGTAGCAATCGCTTTATTGGCTGGATCATTAGACGGGATATCTGGAAATAAAAATTTTAACAACGGCTGTAGCTTTTTAGATATCATTTGTATCATTCCGCCTTCTTCTGCAATCTTCATCAGCCCTGTCCACATCGCCATAATTCCCGCCATTGTAACACAAAGCTGAACTGCATCTCTGCCACCTTGCAAAAATGCCTCAGATACTTCTGTAATTTTTCCCATAGCAATGGCAAAAATAACCCCTAAAAGCACCATGGAGCCCCATATGATATCCATAATAAATCCCCCTGTTTGTCCTTTTTTCTATTTTATTAGTAATATCTTGATTTTAGAAGGATAATATTGCCCTGTATTTCTGACATATATTGACTTTATTAAATAGATATGATATTTTTAAGTCAACCTACTAACTTTATTCAAAGGAGGACTACAATGAAATCCACAGGAATTGTAAGAAAAGTTGACGAACTTGGAAGAGTTGTTCTTCCAATTGAATTAAGGCGCAGCATGAATATCAATGTCAAGGATTCTATGGAAATATTTGTTGATGATGATAAAGTTATTTTAAAAAAGTATGAACCAGCAGATATATTTACTGGAAACATGGAAGATCTTATTGACTATAAAGGGAAAAAGGTGTCAAAAGCTTCTATTATAGAGATGGCTCAAATTGCTGGTATCATAAAATAAAACTTGATTTATTAAAAAACAGAACATTTTGTTCTGTTTTTTATTTTTTGTGTATAAAAAAAAGTGTTCTGTCCATACTTACTACTGAGGATGTTATTTATCCCCCATAAAGTAACATTCTCTTCTACTTCTTCCCCTTATTGTTTGTCCGTTGATACGGACAAAGAGCACAGACAGTTGTCTGTGCTCTTTTTAATACTTCTCTATATCGATCTCCTCTGCTTGGTAGATCTCTTTTAACGCTTTTTCACATAACTTACTGAACTTATTTGTTACATCGCTCAGATAAAATTTCTTTTCAGATCTATTTCCCTTTGCATGAAGCATTTGATTTTTTATCAAATAGTCTTTTACTGCAACCGCTGTTGCCCGTGCTGGATCTACTAAAATAACTCTTTCTCCTACAGTCTCACCAATACATCTTTTTAACAATGGATAATGAGTACAGCCTAAAACCAATGAATCTATTCCTTTTTGAATAAAATCTTCCAGGTACATTTCCGCAGTCAGTTTTGTCACCTCATTGTAGGTCCACCCTTCTTCCACAAGGGGCACAAATAACGGACAGGAACGAGAATAAACCATTATCTCTGGATCTGCTTCACAAATCATTTGCCGGTAAGCATCACTTCTTATCGTAGCTTCTGTAGCGATAACTCCAATCTTTTTATTCTTTGTAGCCTTCAGTGCCTCCTCAACCCCTGGCTGGACTACCCCAAAAATTGGCAAATCAAAAGTTTCTCTTACCGCCTCAATACTATTCGAACTTGCGGTATTGCAAGCAATAATTACAGCCTTCACATCCTTTGTAAGAAGAAAGCGGATATCTTGTTTCGAAAATTTTGTTACTGTATCTTTTGATTTATCGCCATAGGGAAGCCTTGCAGTATCTCCAAAATAAATAATATTCTCATTTGGAAGTTCCTTTAAAATTTGTTTCACAACTGTAAGGCCGCCTACACCGGAATCAAATATTCCTATAGGCCTGTTATCCATTCTAATCCTCCTGGAAAATCATACATTTTTATCAGTTGCAAGCTCGATTAAGTGGTCAATCAACACACCAATTTCAATTCCACCCTCTGCACAAAGCATTGGATACATACTGATTGGAGTAAACCCAGGCATTGTATTTAACTCATTAAACACAACTCGATTAGTTTCTTTCTCTAAAAAAAAGTCTACTCGAGCTAAACCTGATCCATCCACTGCCTGAAAAATTTTTATAGCCGTTTTTTTGATCTCTTCTATCTTTTCTGCTGGGATATCTGCTGGAATCACTGTTTTGGATTCACTATTGTTATATTTCGCATCATAGTCATAAAACTCAGCTGCCGAAAAAATTTCACCTACAGTAGAAGCTTTCACATCTTTCCCATTGCCTAAAACAGCACATTCCAGTTCATGACCAACAATATTTTCTTCTACTAAAATTTTTCTGTCATAGGCTGCTGCATTTTTTAGTCCCTGTACTAGTTCTTCTTTATCATGAGCTTTTGTAATCCCTACAGAAGACCCTGCATTTGCTGGTTTAATAAAGCATGGGAATCCAATCTTTTTTTCAATCTTATTTAAAATCGATTTTTTTGCAATATCTTCTCTTTTCACTAAAACAAAATCAGCCTGCGTCACACGTGCGTGTTTTGCAATAATTTTCGTATAGGCTTTATCCATAGAAACGCTAGAAGAAAGGACACCACAGCCAACATATGGTATTTGGGCAAGCTCCAAAAGACCTTGAATCGTTCCATCTTCTCCATATAGACCATGCAGCACAGGGAATACCAAATCAACAGGTATCAATTTTACCTTTGTTCCTACAATTTTTAACAAACCTCTGTGTGTTGCATCCGGACTTAATACTGCTGGTGTTCCATATTTCTCCCACTCACCATTTTTAATATTTTCTACAGGTCCGCTGTATATCATCCATTTTCCATCTTTTGTAATTCCAACCGGTATCACAAAGTACTTCTCTTGATCCATATTAGAAATTATTGTAGAAGCGGACACTCTGGAAACCTCATGTTCCGAAGACTGACCACCAAATAACACAACTACCGTCTTTTTATTCAAGTTAATCCCTCTCAATCTGTCAAAATACAAAAGTTTTTCATCTCTTCAAAACTTCTGCTTATCATTATCATTATATTCATATCAGTTCATATTGACAATATGACTTAGAGATTATAAACGCCTCGCCTCTGCTAGCTTTCCATATAAACGAAAGCGCAGACAAATTCGTCTGCGCTCTGAATTTTATTGCAGTGGCTTCATCGTCGGGAACTTCTATTGAAGAAATTACAGTTTACTATATCCCTACAAATCGCCATTTGTCAAATAACTTTTCTTTTCCCCAATTATGTCATTGTACAATTCTTTATAAATAACTATAAGCTAATTTATGCCAGATTCAATAACTTTTTACTTGTTGAAATATTCATCAAAGCTTTCATTTCAAAACACTTCAAATCCTTTGTTGCTTCAACATAAATGTCCATTGATGTTCCACCGGCTTCATCCATTCTTGAAAATGTATGCCTGAGCGAGCGGCTGCTGAAACAGGTAATGTATCTGTATTTTGGATAAGCTCTTGGTCTAACAATTCATGATTGCTACTTTGGATAATTTTACGCAACGCCTTATTCAGTAAACACCACTAAAACGATTGATAAAAAATCCGTATACCCATCAACACTTACCTATGCCAATGTTTATACTGTTTTACATTAGGATGTGTTTGATGTTCTGCTTTTGGTTAAGTTGTATTATACTATAACTACATACGAAATGTCAAATTACAGTTATATAGCGATTTCTCTAAAATAAGGATGAAACCCTTCTATCTCTTATAAACTGTCCTGTTATGCACTCTGTTTTTTTAATCATTCTTTTATGATTCCTGCGTCGCATAAATCGCTATAATCAAACAACAGTCCACCATCATATTGAACCTTGATTGTATCTCCATTGTAACTGCATTTATAAATTTTACCTTTTTCAAATGTTCCGGCAGGAGAACCTGTAAGCGTATATGTGATATCTTCTTCACCACTTCCAAACAAAGCCGTTCGCCCTATCCAAATTTCTTCTCCAAACCACTGGGATTTAAAATTATAAATGTCTTCCAACTCCTTTGAAGAAATCCATTCTTTATCAAATCCTTTCTGTTCTTGAGAGGCAAAATCAACAGATGTTTTTACATGTATATCTATGTGCTCCGGAAATTTATTGTTCAATGTTTCTGAAAATACGTTTTTAATTACATTTTCTATTTCCTTTATTTTTTCTTCTTCATCCAAAGGAAGTGTATCAGGAATATTATGTGTGATAGTAATAGAAGTTCCACTGTCTACAACAACAGACAATTTACCGTTATAAGGAGTATCGCGAACATTATAATCGTTGCAGACACCATTGACAATATATGTTAAATCATCAATATTGTTTTTTTCGTTGCTGATTAACAAGTCGCTCATAAGTTCTATATATATTGGCGGGGTTTCAAACACGGCAACATCAAAAAGGATTTTATGTTGTTTGTAATAATACAGCGCTATCATTTGTTCCATTAAT
Source organism: Clostridiales bacterium (assembly GCA_018364635.1). GTDB lineage: Bacteria > Bacillota > Clostridia > Lachnospirales > Anaerotignaceae > JAGZLR01. Next base: position 9,379 of record JAGZLR010000003.1, read on the forward strand.
CCATTTCTATAGCTTTCATAACGAACTAAATTGCTTGAATCAGTTTTGACTAAATTCCACTCAAATAGAGTTCCTAAATCTGATCTATAGCCATGAATTTTATAATATATAGGATAAATATTTTCTTCAGGATAACCGCATAATTTTTCGTATCCAACATACTGTCCTGTTCCCGGCACAGTGTATAGAGAATAGGAATCAACAATATGGTTTGGTGCTCCAGAGTTATCCTGTATTTTGATATATCGATTTTCTTCAAACATATCAGCCTTCATAATAACCATCAAGCCTTCGAAAAATCTTTCGGTATCAATTTTTCCATCTCTATTTAACTTTTGAATAAGTCTAACACTGGTATCTTTCATTGGCTGGAATAGAGCACCGGTGGAAAGCCATACCATATCTCTTCTTAAAAATGTATCATCTAAGGCATAGACACCATTTGTCATTCCTATTTTATCCGAAAAAGCAAGAGCATTCTCATAAGAAAAATCCCCTCCAGCAGAATCACTATATCCTAACGCTCTCAATAAAAATGTAATGTACTGTTAGGCATTGATACTTTGACTCGCTCCAAAAAGAGTATCACTAACGCCCTTTACAATGTTGTTTGAATATGCGTAAGATACATATTTATCTGCCCAATTGTCAACATCTGTAAAAGGATGCGCTGATGTACACTGCATTGCTTCTGTTTCTTTTCCCAGCAGCCGAATAAGCATAACTACTGCCTCTTGTCTAGTTGCACTTCTTTTTAGACTATAAATAGGAGAACCATCAGCATTTACTCCTGTACCATCAAACAAACCAAATTCATGCAAACCTTCAGCTAAAGCTTCTGCATCATTACAAGGCGGTGCTGCAACAGCAGTTGTCGTGCCTATACCTATGACAAGACTACAAGCTAAGATAATTGATAATAGTTTTTTCATATCTTCCCCTCCATTTATGATAAATATGACTTTCGTATGCTTATCTAACCAAGCTATTTCCAGTTGTTTTTTCAGATGTGTTAAATGCCATTTCACCAGCATCCATAGTCATCACCCCAAAGACCTCCGCGTTTCCTCGTTATAGGAAACCACCTGGCCAGCCAATGTTAGATAAGCTGTATAAACTATATTGCTATAGTCCAATACACAACCCATGCAATTACTTCACCCATTATGGGAAGCAAAGTCTTACATAAAAATTATAATCCATTATTCTATTAGTTACAAATGATTTCTAACATTTTACATAAAAGAAAACTGCAACATTAGTGTTAAACTAACATTGCAGTTTTTATTATTTTTTGAATTTGGCCGTAAGTTTTGTCTTTCAATCGTTAAAATCCTTGACTTTACACCACTTACTTCTCAATTGGCTTCATCGTCGGGAACAAAAGAACATCCCTAATAGATACAGAATCCGTCATCAGCATTACCATTCGGTCAACACCAATGCCAAGTCCTCCTGTAGGCGGCATTCCATACTCCATCGCTAACATAAAGTCTTCATCAATCATGTTGGCCTCGTCATCTCCCGCAGCGCGCATTGCTTCCTGATACTCAAAGCGCGTTCTTTGGTCAATCGGATCATTTAATTCAGAATATGCATTTCCATATTCTCTTCCACAGATAAATAATTCGAACCGCTCTGTCAATTCTGGCTTATCTGGTTTTCTCTTTGTCAACGGTGAAATTTCCACCGGATAATCCATAATGAATGTAGGCTGTTCAATATTTTTCTCCACAAATTCCTCAAAGAAGAGACTAATGATATCACCTCTAACATGACGCTGTTCATAATGAACGCCATGTTCATCGGCAACCTTTCTTGCTTCCTCTGTAGTCAAAATCTGATCAAAATCTATGCCTTTATATTTTTTGATTGCATCTATCATTGTCAGACGCTCAAATGGTTTTTCAAAATCTAAAGCAACACCGCCGTAAGTAAACTGTAGTGTCCCTCGAACTTTCATTGCCACAGTACGGAACAAATCTTCTGTCAAATCCATCATGCCATGATAATCTGTATATGCTTGATATAGTTCAATCAAAGTAAACTCTGGATTATGACGAATATCTATTCCCTCATTCCTAAACACACGGCCAATTTCGTAGACACGTTCTAACCCGCCAATAATCAGCCGTTTTAAATAGAGTTCCAGGGCAATTCTCATATACATATCAATATCCAAAGCATTATGATGTGTAATAAATGGCCTAGCAGAAGCTCCACCTGGAATCGTTTGAAGCGTTGGAGTCTCTACTTCCATGTAACCTCTTTGGTCCAAAAAGTTTCGAATTTCTCTTAAAATCTGACTTCTTTTCACAAAAGTATCTCTTACTTCTGGATTAACAATTAAATCCACATATCTTTGGCGATATTTCAACTCCTGATCTTTTAAGCCATGAAACTTTTCTGGCAGCACACGTAAGCTTTTTGACAACAGAACAAGTTCTTTTGCATGGACAGAAATTTCTCCAGTCTTTGTTTTAAACACAAAACCTTTAATTCCAATAATATCTCCAATATCCATTTTCTTAAATGCTGCATATGCTTCATCGCCGATATCATTTCGGCTAACATAAGACTGAATTGTTCCATTTTTGTCCTGTAAATTACAAAATGATGCTTTTCCCATAATTCTTTTAGACATCATTCTGCCGGCAATACAGACATCTTTATTTTCAAAGGCATCGAAATCATTTTTAATCTCATCACTATGATTTGTCACATCATATTTTGTAATAACAAAAGGGTCGTTACCTTCTGACTGAAGTTGAGATAATTTTTCTCTTCTAACTCTCATCACTTCGCTTAGTTCTTGCTCTGTTAACTGGAGATCCTTTTCTTCCTGATTATCTGCCACGATACTTTCCTCCTTTGTCTTGCTGGATTACTTCCTAATTTCTAAAATCTTAAAAGCTATAGCGCCTGATGGTGCATCTACTGTAACAGTCTCACCTACACCATGACCAATCAAACCTTGTCCTACAGGAGATTCATTGGAAATTCTCCCATTAAATGGATCCGCCTCTGCAGAACCAACGATTGTATAATCAATTTCCTCATCAAACTCAATATCCAATACCTTCACTGTATTTCCTATGCTTACAACATCACTTCGAACATCCTCTTCATCAATTACTTCCACATTTCTCAGCATTTTTTCTAACTGAACAATTCTGGTCTCAATCTCTGCCTGTTCTTCTTTAGCCGCATCATACTCTGCATTTTCAGAGAGGTCTCCCTGTCCACGTGCTTCCTTAATTTTTTCAGCTACCTCACGTCTCTGATTTACCTTCAAGTCCTGAAGTTCTTCTTCCATCTTTTTCAGACCTTCATAGGTCAAAACTACTTTCTTATCAGCCATCAATGAACCACTCCCATGTATTTATTCGAATTTTCTATGGACTAAAAATACCTAAAATTCAAAGTATTCTCATTTCTGCATTGCTTTTGATTATATCATTTTAGAACTGTGACTGTCAATATGCGGTCCGCCTTAGACATCGCCAAAATCCGATCAATTCTATTGGTGTCATCGTTTTTTCCATATCATTTCACTAAGTACTGATTAACTAATTGTTCCATCTGTTCATAACTTTCAGCTAGGTTTGCCTGGTTGCGAAATTCCGCTGCGCCTGGTATGCCTTTGGTATACCAAGAAATATGCTTTCTCATCTCCCGTATTCCTGTATATTCTCCCTTATAATCAATTAACATTCGTGCATGACGAAGAGCCAATGCAATTTTTTCCTCTATTTCAGGTTCAGGCAGTATTTCCCCTGTATTTAAATAGTGAATGACACGTTTAAAAATCCATGGATTTCCCTGAGCACCTCTGCCAATCATAATACCATCGCAACCAGTATACTCTAACATATTCCTTGCGTCTTCTGGCTGAAAAATATCCCCATTGCCGATAACCGGAATATTGACAGCAGCCTTTACTTCCTTAATAATATCCCAGTCAGCTTTTCCACTATAATACTGCTCGCGGGTTCGCCCATGAACAGCTACAGCAGAAGCGCCATTTTCTTCTGCTATCTTTGCAATTTCAACAGCATTAATATGTGTATCATCAAATCCTTTACGAAATTTAATTGTTACCGGCTTCTTCTGCGCCTCGACTAATGCTTTTACAATTTTACCTACCTGCTCTGGATGAAGTGTTAATGCACTTCCTTCTCCGTTTTTTACAATCTTAGGCGCAGGACACCCCATATTGACATCAATAATATCAATAGGAAGATCTTCTATTTTTTTTGCCATTGCGGCTAGTATTTCTGGATCTGAACCAAATAGCTGTACAGCAACGGGCCGTTCTTTCTCATCGACTTCCAGCAGCTTAAATGTATTCGCACTTTGATATAAAATCCCTTTTGCACTAACCATCTCAGAATAAACAAGAGCACATCCCATTTCTTTGCAGAGAATTCGAAAAGGTAAATCTGTTACTCCTGCCATTGGTGCTAAAATTACATTATTTTTTAAATGAATTGTTCCAATCTTCATATAGTCTCCTTATCCTTCTATATAAAAAGCCGGAAACTCTGCGTTTCCAGCTTTTCAATTATCTTCTTTTATTTTTCTCATAGAGAAGCCGAAGTCCATTTAGTGTAAGCATCGGATCAAAAACATCAAATATTTTTTCTACGTCATCAATAATCCGTGCTAAACCTCCTGTAGCAACAACTTTGAGATTTTGGAATCCCAACTCTTTTTTTAATCGCTCTACAATATAAACAGTCTCACCTACATGAGAGTATACAATTCCAGCCTGCATACAGTCAACTGTTGTTTTTGTGATAATAGATTTTGGTTCCTTTATCTCAATTTTTGGTAATTGAGCAGTTCTCTGGTAGAGTGCATCAGCACTGATTCTGATTCCAGGAGCAATAATACAAGTAATAAACTGTCCTTTCTCATCAATAACATCATACGTAGTTGCTGTGCCATAATCAATAATGACTGCGGGGCCACCATAAATTTCGTTGACAGCAACCATATTTACTAACCGATCTGCTCCCAGCTGTTTCGGATTTTCCATTCTTAAATTGATTCCCGTCTTCATGCCGGCCTCAACAATCATTGGTTCAATCCCTAGATATTTCCGAATCCCATGGGTTAAAGAATACATAATACTCGGTACAACAGAAGAGATAATAACATGCTCCAACTTTTTAGGATCAACTTTATCCGCAGCAAAAAGGTTTAATAAAAAGATTCCTGTTTCATCTGCCGTTTTTTCATTAACAGTCGTCATTCTCCAGTTTGAAGTCAGTTTATCACCATCATATACGCCTAGTACAATATTTGTGTTTCCTACATCAATCACCAAAATCATATCGTTACCCCCTAAAAGGTGCTGTTTTTCTCATGATAAGAATCTGTTTTTCATTATACTAGACATCAGCAATTTTTCAACATTTTTTTTGATTTTTCAAAAGTTTCTCTCGAAGTATAGCTCCATCTTCTGTACGAAAAACAACATACCATAATTTTAGCGATTTTAAAAGCTCTTTTTTTTCTTTCTTCAGCTGTTTTATCTCAAGTTCTGCCCCTATATCGTCAAAATCAATTATATTTTCTGTCTGGATAACTTCAAACTGAACATCACCGTCTTCCAAAAAGGATATCGTAAACGTGCATTCCAATTTTTCTGCTAAAGTCACACAAAGTACATGAATTTCCTCCTGAACACTCTCAGGGAGATCAGAAAAAGATGGCTCAAAAAAATATTTTTTTTGCGCAAATGACGCTGCTGCAATAATATGTCGCTCCATACTGTTATCTTACCTCCCCGTCTGCCAGACGTACAGAAACTTCTCCCGAAAAAATTACTTCCCGTGATCCATCCATCTTCTCCACAACTAACTCACCACTTTCTGTAATATCAACTGCATGTGCCGTAAAAGACTCCTGAGATAACACTTTCACTTCTTTCCCTAGTGTTACACAATGATCTTTATACTCCTGAATAAATCCAATAAAACGATTTTGTACATATCTATCATAATATTCCTCTAAAAAATCGAGCACAAGAGCTGCTAACAATGCACGATCTACTTCTCTATTTGTTTCTCTCTTTAATGATGTCGCAATTTTCGAAATATCAGGAGAAAAAATATTTGTATTTACATTGATTCCTATTCCAAGAACAATATAATTCACTTTTTCCATCTCTGCGCTCATTTCTGTCAGAATACCACAGACTTTTTTGGATTCAATCAAAATATCATTAGGCCATTTAATTTGCGCATCTAGCCCTGTCACTTGCTTGATTGCTTTTTCCACACATAATCCAGCCAATAAAGTTAATTTAGGTGCTTCTATTGGCGGTATTTGTGGTCGTAGTACCAGTGACATCCAAATCCCTGTGCCAACAGGGGATTCCCATGCTTTTCCACGGCGTCCTTTCCCACCAGATTGGCTTTCTGCAATTACAACCGTACCCTCTTTCGCTCCTGCCTCTGCAAGTCTTTTCGCTTCATTATTTGTAGAATCAATATTCTGTAAATAATAAATATCTGCGCCCAACCATTTTGTGTGTAATCTATTTTTTATTTCCAGCTCATTGTATAAATTTTTCGCCTGCAAAAGACGGTATCCTTTATTGGTTACAGCTTCGATCTCATAACCTTTTTCTTTTAGTTTTGCAATATTTTTCCATACAGCGGTACGTGACACCCCTAAAATTTCACCTAACTGTGCACCAGATACATAACCTTCTTCTCTTCGTAAGATAGATAACAATTGTTCAATCATCGTGTACTCCTTCCGCTACAAACCAATATGAAAAAAGTGTCCGTTATATCGGACACTTTTCTTTAAATATCACCAATTGTAGCAACCATTACAGCCTTAATTGTGTGCATACGGTTTTCTGCCTCATCAAAAACAATAGACGAACTACCCTCAATAACATCCTCTGTCACTTCATATCCGCGGACAGCTGGCAGACAATGCATAAAAACAGTTGTTGTCTTTCCTGATGCTTTCATAAGCTGCTCGTTTACCTGGTATTCATGAAGTAATTTCACGCGCTCTTCCTTCTTCTCTTCTTCACCCATAGATACCCAAACGTCTGTATAAATTACATCAGCATCACTAACACCTGTTGTTGGGTCAGAAGTAATTTCAATCTTTCCACCGCTTTGAAGGGCATAGCCTCTGCACAGATCTACCAGATCCTCCTCTGGCCAAAGTTCTTTTGGCGCACATATCACAAAATGCATTCCCATTTTTGACGCGCCAATCATAAGCGCATTGGACATATTATTTCTGCCGTCTCCGATAAAGACAAACTTAATTCCTTTTAAATAACCAAATTTTTCTTTAATCGTTAAAAAGTCTGCTAATACCTGTGTTGGATGATCTTCATCTGTTAGACCATTCCAAACAGGGACATTACTATATTTTGCTAATGTCTCCACAGTTTTTTGTGAAAAACCTCTAAATTCAATTCCATCAAACATTCTGCCTAACACTCTGGCTGTATCTTCCACTGTTTCTTTATAACCCAACTGGATATCATCTTTCCCTAAATACTCAGGGTGTGCACCTTCATCAACACATCCAACAGTAAAAGAACAGCGTGTACGGGTAGACGGCTTTTCAAAAATAAGCGCAACATTCTTATGTTTCATATGCATTTCAAAAATGCCTTTTTTCTTTTTTTCTTTTAAATCCTTTGCAAGATCAATTAAATACTCTATTTCTTCTGGTTCATAATCCTTTAATGTAAGAAAGCTTCTACCTTTTAAATTAACCGCCATTGACTTCTACCCCTTTTTCTCTGCTGTTAACTATTCTTCTTGCTGTTTGCTTTTGCTAAAAATCGGTTCACTTCAATAATTGCTCTCTGATGTTTGCCTTCTCCAATTTTATCACATTCATCATAGGCTTTGACAGAAAACTCTATCATTCTTCCTTGCACATCTACCACCTCTGCGATCACGCGCACTTTCATCCCAACCGGAGTTGCTGCCATATGAGATACCTCTACCTTTGTGCCTACAGTATCAAATCCTTCTGGGAGCCCGCCTTTGACAGCATTCATGGCAGCATTTTCCATCAGTCCAATCATCACCGGCGTTGCCAGTACTTCCACACCGCCACTTCCAAAATGAATTGCTGTATCATGGTTTTCTACAAACTTTTCAATTTCATAGCTCATACCTTTAAACACATTATATTCCATGTATTTTTTCCCCCTATTATTCCGCCTGTGGTTCCAGCCCTATTTTTACTTCAGATTCATTTTCGCAGCTTCCATCTACAGCTTTATTTTTTATAAACAAAGCTCTAAATTCTTCTCCAGTCAATTTTTCTTTTTCCATCAGAAGTCTGGAGGATTCATGCAGCACATCCATATGTTCCTGTAATATTCGCAACGCTTCCTGATAAGAATGGTTCATTATTTTGCTTACTTCTTCGTCAATTGTGTAAGCAACTTTTTCGCTGTAATTCCTACTATGACCTAACTCCTTGCCAAGGAATACCTCGCCTTCTTTTTCACCAAACTGGATTGGTCCGAGCATATCACTCATTCCATATTGAGTTACCATTCCTCTTGCCATTTGCGTAGCCCGCTCAATATCGTTAGAAGCTCCTGTTGTAATGTCCTTCATAACAAGATATTCTGCAGCACGTCCGCCTAAAAAGCTGATAATTTCCTGTTCCATTTTTCGTTTCGATAAATACATCTGGTCTTCGCTAGGTAATGGCATTGTATAGCCTCCTGCCATGCCAGTTGGTATTATAGAAATGCTGTGGACCGGATCTAATTCGCTTAACACTTCAAAAAGAATAGCATGGCCTGATTCATGGTATGCTGTTATCATCTTTTCTTTTTCAGATATAATTCTGCTCTTCTTTTCTGTGCCTATGCCAACTTTTACAAAAGCTTTTTGAATTTCTTCCATATCGATTTGCTTCTTGCCGTCACGTGCAGTTAAAAGTGCTGACTCATTTAAAAGATTTTCCAAATCTGCTCCTGTAAATCCAGCAGTTGTTTTAGCCACAACTTCTAAGTCTACTGATGGTGCCATTGGCTTATTTTTTGCATGCACCTGAAGAATTGCCGTCCTGCCTTTTACATCAGGACGTCCCACAACAACCTGTCTGTCAAAACGTCCCGGACGTAAAATCGCTGGGTCAAGAATATCCACTCTATTTGTAGCTGCCATCACAATGACGCCCTCATTGATTCCAAAACCATCCATTTCAACAAGCAACTGGTTTAAAGTCTGCTCTCTTTCGTCATGTCCGCCTCCAAGTCCAGCACCTCTTCTTCGTCCTACCGCATCAATTTCATCAATAAACACAATGCATGGAGAATTTTTTTTGGCCTGATCAAATAAATCTCTAACACGGGAAGCACCCACACCAACAAACATTTCTACAAAGTCAGAACCAGAAATACTAAAAAATGGTACACCTGCTTCGCCTGCAACAGCTTTCGCTAATAATGTCTTACCAGTACCAGGAGGTCCCACCAATAAAACTCCTTTTGGAATTCTTGCACCAACGTCCGTAAACTTCCTAGGTTCTTTTAAAAATTGAACCATTTCTTGTAACTCTAACTTTTCCTCATCCAAACCAGCAACATTTTGGAAAGTTACCTTATTTTTTTCATCCAGAGTAACACGGGCTTTGCTCTTTCCGAAGGACATCATTTTTCCTCCGCCTCCACCCTGCATTTTCTGGAAAAGAACACTAAAAATAACAACAGCAATTACCATCATCAGTATCGATGGAAGGATCGTCATTAATATTCCTGTCTTTGGAGCGTCAGATGTAATCAATTTCAGTTCGTTATCCTGAATCGCTTGATTAACAACTCCCATAAACTCAGAACGGCTAGGAATATTGATTGTTGTCATATTCCCATCTTTTAGCTTTACCTGTGCAATGCCATAATCATCTAATTCTGTACTTGGACGAATCTCAATACTTTCTACCTCATCATTTTCTATCTTATTGAGAACATCGCTATAGGAGATATTGACAATTTTTGCCTCACTTGTATCTCCCATACTGGAAAATGCGACAATTGTAATTAACGCTATGAAAATAACCGCAAATAAACTTAAACTCTGCCGAAAATTTTTCAATTGGTTTCCTCCTTTTTCTAAATCTGTTAACTAAAATATTCTATCATACCTATATCTTAAAATCAACTTCTAAACCTCAGAGAAAAACACAAATTTCCCTTCTCTTCTACTCTCTATCTGTCAAAGACAAACAGAACCATCTAATAAAAACTTTGAAAATCTGTTTTTTTCGATTCCTTTTCTCAAAAAAAGTAAATAAGGTTCTTCTGTTCGTTATTTTTCTGTAACCTCAACACTCTCTTTTTATTCTCCTCTCTGCTATCATGTAGTATACCAAAAATTTGAAATTTGAGTCAAAAAAATCACAAAAGGACCTGGAGAGTTTCAATACTCCAGGTCCTTTTTTATTCTTCTATAAAAGATAATACCCCAATGAAATCCAGATTTCTATACCTTTGTGCATAGTCAAGGCCATAGCCTACCACAAATTGGTCTGGTACTTTAAAACCTGTATAATCTCCGCTGACAGGCATTGTTCTACGGTCAGGCTTATCTAGCAGCGTACAAATTTTTACACTTGCTGCTTTTCTGTCCTTCAAATTATTTTTGAGTCTTGTAAGTGTTGTTCCTGTATCAATAATATCTTCGATGATCAATACTTCTTTTCCCTCAATAGATTCTTCTAAATCCAGTGATATTTTTAAGTTTCCACTCGTTACTGTAGAATCTCCATAACTAGAAGCTTTCATAAAGTTCATTGTCAGCGGCACTGTAATTTTTTTCACTAGCTCTGACATAAAAATTACAGAGCCTTTTAAAATACCAATGGTATATAGCTCTTTCCCCTCATAATCTTTGGAAATCTGCTGTGCCAATTCCGAAATTCTTTGTTCTACCTGCTCCTTCGTAATTAGTACATCAATCTGTTCTTTCATTGTTTTTATCCTCCCGTATCTCCATGCAAAGAAAATTCTTAGTTGCGGCATCGACATAGTATTTTTCTGATACTCGAAGTCCAGGTACCCAGATAATTTCGTTGCCGTCAGCAATTAGAGGGAACAACGCCCGCTCCTCCTTTGGTATGCGAGAATCAATAAATAAATCTTTTATCTTTTTATTTCCCACACCTTTTAGATAGATTCTATCTTTTGGCTGTCTTGTTCTGATCTCTAATTTATTTTTTATTTTATCATAATCTACAACTTTCGTATAGATACGGTCACGATATAATTCATAATTTTTCGATTTTAATGTAAATATAGCAGTCTTTCCTATCTCTTGAAGAACCATCTCCTCCCCTAGTTTTACTGAATAGGAATATTCTCTTTTCTCAGCCTTTTCCTTTTTAAACCCCAGCCACACTGTTTCACGAGTTATTATAACCGTCACTTTGTTTGATATATCAATCCTTTTTTCACTCTCAGAAGGTAAAAGCTTCACCACACATTCTGTCTGCTCTTTTGTTGGGGATTCTGCTTTCTCTTGTAAACCGACAGCCAGTCGGATAATTCTCCGTTTTATCACATCCGGCTCAGCGATCAACTTCTTTTTAGATAATATCATCCAATCCTTCCCTGTTTGAAGAATCATTGCCGAAAACTTCTCTTGTGCAATTTTTGTCAAATACTCCTCTTCCTCACGTAATAAAAGAGCGCTCCGCGCAATATGGCTGACCGCTTTGGGATTTAAATTTTCTTCCAAATAAGGAATTAACTCCAGACGGATCCGATTTCTGGTATAATTCCGATCTAAATTAGTACAGTCAGTCCGATAATCTATATGATGTATTCTGCAATACTCCTCTATTTGATTACGACTACATTCAATGAGTGGACGAATAACATTACCACGCACAGGAGAAATACCTGAGATTCCTAATAGGCCTGCCCCTCTGCAAAGGCGCATTAAAACAGTCTCCGCCTGATCGTTTTCGTGATGAGCTACAGCTATTTTAGAATTGGACATTTCCTCTGCTTCTTTTTGAAAGATTTCATACCTCAGTAGTCTTCCGGTTTCCTCCTCTCCTAACCTTCTCTTTTTCCCTTCTTCCAAAACATTGATATGATGGACGCGAAAAGGGACCTCTAAGCTTTGGCAAAATTTAACAACAAATTGTTCGTCATCATAGGCTTCCTGTCCGCGTATTCCATGATTGATATGCACTGCCTTTAAATGTAGTTGATATTTTTTCCTTATTTGGCATAGAAAAAACAAAAGCGCACAGCTATCGGCACCTCCGGATACGCCCACGATTATTTGATCACCTATGGAAATCATGTGATATTTTTCGATGGTTTTTTCTGCTGTGGCAAACACGATTTCACTCCGCCTTTCTCTTGTGAATTGCCTCTATTTTAACATCGATTCTCCATAATCTCCATACTAAAAACTTATTTTTCCCAAAATACACTTGCTACAACCATCATATCATCCAGTACCTCGCCGTTTTGTAACTTTAGGGTTTCTGCTAGAATATAATCTGCGATATCTTGCGGATTTCTGCAAGAAAGTGTTGCCATTTTCTCTGCCATCCATTGAATACCTCCTTGCGCTTCTTCTTCAATTGTATCTGTAATGCCATCAGAAGCTAAAATAATAATATCTCCTGGCTTTAACATCATTTCTTGTTTCTGGATTTCTACATCTTTTAAAATCCCTACAGGTAAAGATGTATTTTTAATAGCAATTGCCTGGCCAGATCGTATTATATAAGCAGATGCCGCACCAGTTTTCATAAACTCCACCTTACCTGTATATAAATCAACTGTACATAAATCCAGTGTAGAAAATAGTTCTTTACCAGAATGAAGCATCAGTGCTGAATTGATTAGCCGAACTGCTAAATCCTTTTCAAATCCTGCCTCAGAAAACTGTTCTAAAAGTTCAATAACCTCCTGGCTTTCCTTTCTTGCCCGTGTCCCAGCCCCCATCCCATCTGCGATTGCCATAACATACTTTCCATATCCGCAATCCATAAATGTATAGCTGTCACCAGATTCGCCATCTTTTGCTCTTCCAGCAGCAGCAGATATCATCCGATATCGCTTTTCCTCACCAAATTCCACAATATTTTTCCCATATGAAAAAGTGCTTGACAGGCGTTTCATCTTTTTCCCTGCACATTTGCTAATTATGGATGCTAGTTCTTTATGAGAGATAGAAAGAGCGTCATTTTTCATGGAGATACGAACTTTCATTCCGCACTCTTCCTCCCACACCTCAACACAGCTTTCTTTCACACCTAACTTCTGCAACTCATTTCTGATTTCAGCTTCTGCCGTTTCGTCTACCGTTATCCTTTCTGCAGCTTCTGCTGCAATTTCCCGTATAATGGATGAGACAGCTTCCAATTGTCGGCCAATGACTTCTCTACACTCAGCTAACCGCTGCCGCCACATATTTTCACTTCTATTGCGTTCAAAAATTCTATTAACTCCATCTGCTACTAGTTCATATTTAGGACAGTCTGCCAAAAAAACATTAGGCATATCTTTTACTAAAAGAACACCTTTTTTCTCACATCCTGCAAAACAACTAAATATAGATTGATATGTAGTATAAAAATTGTCCTTCCAGCACTTTTGAAAACTTGTACATCCCCTACATATTCTTGCAGCAGTCTCATCAATTAATGCTGGTACTGTTTCCCTGTGATTTTCTGACGCAGGCTCTGCACGACCAAAATGTTTCGATAGTAGAAAAAAAGCTTGTGCAAACTTCCCCATCCTTTCTTCCATCTGTTTCCTTTCCATCAAATAATATCTCTGTTCTCTGCTCATCTCCTCTTTCCTGGGTAAAAACCAATGGCTAACACGATCAGGTAGCGCAAGAAAGCAAACACTACCGCCAAGAATACTAAACAAAAACGGACGCTGCGGCAAATGTTCCAATAACATAAAGCTAAACACCACTGTAACAGGCACAAAAATGAGGGCAACTACTGTTTTTCCATACTTTCGTATAAAACCACTGATAATCCCTACAGCTGTTAATAAAACTACCATTCCTTGAGATCCACTTGCTGTTGCCATTAGTATTCCCCCTGCAATACAGCCAACAAGGGCCCCAAAAGCAGGACCCATTGCATAGGCTGCTAATAAAATAAAACAATGAAAAATCATTAATTTGAAATCCATCACTTGCTGGAATATCGGTGGGACACCCGCAGTCAAAATTAAGCCCGTTGCAAAAAGTACTGCAGATTCTTCCTCTGTAAATGATACAAATTTCTTTTCATGGAATATATACTCTGTACTTTTCATAAATAATATAGAAAGTAAAAATGTAACAATTGTTTCTGCTAAAGCCTTTATTAGCAAATAGGATGCAAAACTACCAATAACCCAGAAAACAAGTCCACAGAAACCAGAAATCAATGAGATCAATAAACTTCTTTTCCATAGGGGAACCATTTTTTTCTTTTTTAGATATAGCTCGTCAAATAAGAAAAAAACAAGCATCCCGCCAATGTATTTCCATGCCTCTATATCGTTTATTTTATAAAAGATACCCAAAGAAGCAGCAAAGAAATAAACGCTTTTGCTATAGACATCACTTATCGATCCAAAGAAAGCAAGCGCTATTGGATGGAAGATGCCCAAAAGCTGAATTCCTCCACAGAAGAACCCTGCAATAAAAAGTCCAACAATCTTTATCAGATCGCCCCATACTTTGAAACCAAACCTACTCTTTCTTTTTGTATAAACTGCTTTCCTAAAAACTTGCTTCCCCGCTGTTGAAACTCTTTCCATATTCATCCCTCCTATATGTCTCATTATAGAATGGTATGATTATTAAATTTGTCTTTTTATGCAATAGATTTAAAGAATTTTTAGACATTTCCTTTTAAAAAATTCAATAAAAAAACTGTCTGCTTTTTTTGCAGACAGTATCTCTCAATTAATAATATTCATCGTCCCCATACTCATCATAAACTCTGGCCCAATTTTTTGTGTTGCCAGCAAAGGATGGTTTTAGTCGTCCTCCCCTTTTCTTGCCTTCTGCCAAATTTTTTCTTTTTTCAACTTCTGCTTCCCTTTCGAGTTTTCTCATTCTCTCATAACGATCAAACTCTGACTCCTTCTTAGACACTTTTGCTTCCTCCCGAATATAGAAAAAAAGAATTTAACCACAACAAAAGTAACTACTTTTGTTGATACTATTATTATGCAAAATATGGCTTCTGTCAATATTTTTTCAGCTTTTTTACAAAAATACAGATGCGGAAAAATCCCGCATCTGTTGACGATATTCTTATTATATTTTTATAAGAAAATTGACAGATCAACTCTTATTTTTTTCCATTACCAGTAATAGTATCTACTAAGATAGCAATAGCACCATCACCTGTAACATTGCAAGCTGTGCCAAAACTGTCTTGCGCTAAATATAAAGCTACCATCAAAGAAGTCAAAGTTTCATCAAAGCCTAGCATAGAAACCATCAAGCCCATTGCCGCCATAACTGCACCGCCTGGAACACCAGGTGCAGCTACCATTGTTACACCAAGCATTAAGATATATGGAAACATAATTCCCAATCCATGGTCCATACCGCTTAACATCATGACAGCGAGAGAACAGCTTGTTAAGGTAATTGTACTGCCCGACAAATGAATTGTTGCACAAAGAGGGATCGCGAAATCTGCAATTTTGTCGCTAACACCGTTCTTTTTTGTTTGTGCTAATGTTACAGGAATTGTTGCAGCTGAAGACTGTGTACCGACTGCCGTCATATATGCTGGTATCATGTTTCGAAGTAAGGTAAATGGATTCTTTTTTGCTGCTGTGCCTGCCACAACATACTGAAACAGAAGAATACAAAAATGTAAAACAATAATAACAGCAAATACCTTAATAAATACTGCAAGAATTTGGAATACAGTTCCTGCATGAGCCATATTTGCAAAAATACCAAAAACATGAATTGGCAATAGAGGAATAATGATTACTGTAATTAGTTTGCTGATGATATCTTGAAATTCCACAAACCCCTGTTTTAAAGTTTCTCCTTTCACAGCAGCAATACCAATACCCATAACAAACGCAAGTATTAATGCTGACATAACACCCATAATTGCTGGCATTTCTACCTGGAAATAGCCTGGCAACAATGCATGTTCCGGATTTGCAAAATCCATTAGAGCTGTACCTGATTTCAAAAAGCTTGGGAAAATTGCACTATCTACAAAGTAAGCTAATGATCCAGCAATGATTGTTGATATATAAGCAACCGCTGTTGTTAAAGCTAATGTTTTACCTGCGCTTCCTCCCAAATCGGCGATACCAGGAACAACAAATCCAATAATAATTAATGGAATCACGAAGTTTAAGAAATTTCCGAAAATGCCATTAAATGTTGCAGCAATTTTAACAATAAATTCTGGCGCATAGAGACCCACAACAATACCTAATATAATCGCGATAATCAATCTTGGCAGTAATCCTATTTTTTTCATACTATTCACCACCCAGCTTATTTCCAGGTGATTCCCTCCTTTTTTATGTTAATACATTTTTTAATCGTCATTCCCTTTGCTGTCAAGTAAAGCGATCGTATCCTTTCTCCTACGACTTATAAAAGCTTATACCCGTGTTCACTTAATGTATGGTAGATTTCTTTCTGGTGCTCTGTATTTCTTGTTTCCATTTCTACTTCCACAACACAAGTTCCAACTTCAGCTGTATTTTTTTCTCTAGAATGGTTGACAGAAAGAATATTAACGCCTAATTCTGATAAAAGTTTCAGCAATACAATCAATTGTCCTGGTTTATCTTGAATTACTGTACTGATATGTGTTATTCTTCCTGTTTTTACAAGACCTTTGGAAATAACACGAGAAAGGATATTGACATCTATATTACCTCCTGATACAACACAAACTACATACTTTAATGCAGGGTCAATTCTACCAAACATAGCCGCTGCAACAGATACCGCCCCAGCGCCTTCTGCCACCATTTTTTCTTTCTCCATCAGAGTAAGAATTGCAGTTGCAATCTCCTCTTCGCTTACTGTTACAATCTCATCCACATACTGTTCACACAATTCAAATGTAAGATCTCCTGGCTTTTTAACAGCAATACCATCAGCAATTGTAGAAACGCTATCCAATCCTGTTACAGCATGGTTTTTTCTAGATGTATACATAGACGGAGCGCCTTCTGCCTGTACACCAATTACTTTACATTCAGGCTTTAATGTCTTTACGGCAAGCGCAATACCGCTAATCAAACCACCACCGCCAATCGGAACTACTACTGCATCTACTTCTGGAAGCTGTTCAATAATTTCTAGGCCAATTGTTCCCTGCCCAGCAATAACACATTCATCATTAAATGGATGAATAAATGTCAAATTTTTTTCTTCCATCAACTCAACTGCTTTTGCATAGGCATCATCATACACACCTTCAACCAGTACAACCTCTCCACCATATTTCTTTGTAGCTTCAATCTTTGATAGTGGTGCACCAGCAGGAATACATATTGTAGATTTAATATTATTCTTTGTGGCAGCTAGCGCTACTCCCTGTGCGTGATTTCCAGCTGAACAGGCAATGACACCATGACTTCTCTCCTCCGGAGTCAACTTAGAAATTTTGTAATAAGCGCCTCTCAGTTTAAATGCACCTGTTTTTTGGAGATTTTCAGCCTTGATATAAAGATTGTCAGCAATCTTAGAAGCAGAATTCAGTGGTGTCTTTCGTATCATAGGCTCAAGTACCTTTTTTGCATCATAAATCATTCCCAGCGAAATCATTTCAAATTCCTCCTTAACGAAATACACAAATAACATTAAACATCATTAGTTCTATTGCCCAGCTTAGAGTCATAACCATTCGGCAAAATTTTCACATATGCAGCAGAATACTTCTATCATAAAAAATGAAATATCATTTCGTTTAAAACGATTGTTTCAGTTTTTATAAAAAACTAAAATTTTATATTGCGTAACACGTTTTTTTGTATATATAATTGAAGTATTCAATTATATATTTTTCATTCTGGAAATTGGGAGTGTTGATGGCAATGAAAAATCCTGTTGTTGATTTTACTAAATTCGATCATAAAATCATTGAGTCCTATAAGGATATGATGGAGGGACTGGCAGAATATTTAGGTCCAAACTATGAACTTGTACTGCATAGTATGGAAAGTCTGGAACATTCTGTCATCAAAATTGTAAACGGATTTCACTCAGGAAGAAAGGTGGGATCTCCTATCACTGATTTTGGCCTTTCTATGCTCTCAGAGATACAAAAAAATCCAGAGAAGAAAGCCTTTTGTTATTTTAACCGTAACAAACAGGGTGAACCTTTGAAATCCTGTACCCTAACGATTCATGGGGAACACGGAAAGTTAATTGGGATGGTATGTATCAATTTTTATCTCAACGCATCATTTGAATCTGTGATTCAATCCTTTATGCCAACAAATTTCATTCCACAAGAAAGTAATATCTCTGAAACTTTCTCAGACAGTATTGAGGATTTAATCCAAAATTCTATTGAGGAAGTAAAGAAAAATATTTATAGCAATCATTCCATCTCTATTTCCAACAAAAATAAAGAAATTATAGCCGAACTATACCGCCGCGGCATCTTTAATTTGAAAGATTCTGTTGTTAAAATTGCAGATAAACTTGGAATCTCCAAAAACACTGTCTATATGCACATTCGAAATATTAAATGAAGAGATTGGGCTGCCAGATGGCAGCCTTTTTTCATTTTACAGCGATAACCTCAATCTCACATAAAACACCTTTTGGAAGGTCCTTTACCGCAACACAGGAGCGAGCAGGCTTACTTACAAAATAACTTCCGTAAATCTCATTAAACTTAGCAAAATCTGCAATATCTGCTAAAAAGCATGTAGTTTTGATTACATTTTCGAAAGAGAGACCACTTGCTTCTAAAATTGCTTTTACATTTTTGCAAGCACGATCTGTCTGCTCTTCGATTGACGTTCCAACAACGACACCAGTTGTTGGATCCAATGGCACTTGACCTGAAGCAAATACGAAGCCATTTACTTCGATAGCTTGGGAATAAGGTCCAATTGCTGCTGGTGCATTTTCTGTACTAATTACTTTAAACATTGGCAAACCCTCCTATACTTTTTCCGTCTTATCTTTTATACTTTTATTATATGATTATAATTTTTTTCAGTCAATAAAATTTTTTTTATTTATTTCTGATTTTATCATTTGGCAGACACAAATTGTATACAGCAAAATTACTAAAAGTATATCAAACCAACGATTTTATGCCAAATTTTAAGCATTTCTATTATATCTCTCTAAAATTGAAAATATTTTCACCTAAATAATTCTAACCTTTATTTCACATTTTTTCACCTTCTTTCCAAAACGTCCTCTGTTGAAAGACATTTTTTCATATTTATCTTTCTTACGAAAGCATGAAAGAAAACTAATATCACTATTTCCTCTAATTTCCTCACATGATAGATAAAAAAGTGATTGTACTAGAACTAAAATTGTATTACAATAAAAAAAAGATTATGATTCGTCTAAAAATAATACTAAAGAAAGATTAGCCTTTAATTTTATACAATAGTGAATGAAAAAAATTGTGTATTTTCACGCTAATCCCTTCTCTTCTGAGGGATAAAATTCGCTTTCAGAGAAAAGTTTTCATAAATAATATAACATATCTTTTATTTTTCTCCAAGATACCCATGCATTTTACATAAATATCGATTTTTTTTCTTTCAGTTAACACAAGTCTACATCTTTCATTTCTGGTCTTACCACCAGTAAATTCTATTGACAAAATCTTAAAAATTGTATACAATTTTTTTATTGTATGGGATATTCTAAATCCGTTATTTACACAAAAACCTCCTACTTTCGAGGTTTTGTGACGAATGATTCATGCAAACCTATAATCTTTTAAAAAATTTTAAAAGGAGGAAACAAAAAATGGCAAAACGCAGAACTATGACTATGGATGGTAACACTGCTGCTGCATGGGCTTCCTATGCTTTCACAGAAGTTGCAGCAATCTATCCTATCACACCTTCTTCCCCAATGGCTGAACATGTTGATGAATGGTCAGCACAGGGTAAAAAGAATATCTTTGGCCAAACAGTATTGGTAAAAGAAATGGAGCATGAGGGCGGTGCTGCTGGTGCAGTTCACGGTTCCCTTCAGGGCGGTGCAATTACAACAACTTATACCGCTTCTCAAGGTCTTCTTCTCATGATCCCAAATATGTATAAAATTGCAGGTGAATTACTTCCTGGCGTATTCCACGTAAGTGCTCGTTCTTTGGCATCTAACTCTCTAAGTATTTTTGGCGATCATCAGGACGTTATGGCATGCCGTCAGACAGGATTTGCTTTACTTGCTTCTAGCAATGTTCAGCAGGCAATGGATCTTGGTACAGTAGCTCATCTAGCTGCAATCAAGAGCCATATTCCATTCCTTCATTTCTTTGACGGTTTCCGTACATCCCATGAGATGCAAAAAATTGAAGTTATTGAAACAGATGAAGTTGCTAAAATTGTTGACTGGGATGAAATCAAGGCATTCCGCGATTCTGCTTTAAATCCTGATCATCCAGTTCTTCGTGGTACTACAGTAAACCCTGATATCTTCTTCCAGTTAAGAGAAGCTACAAACAAATTCTATCTTCCTGTTCCAGAGATTGTTGAACATTATATGAATGAAATCAACAAATTAACAGGAAGAAACTACAAACCATTTAACTACTATGGTTCTGAAACAGCAGAAGAAATCATTGTAGCAATGGGCTCCGGCTGTGACGCACTTCGTGAAACAATTACATATATCAATGAAAAAGAAAATGCAAATATTGGTCTTCTTGAAGTACATCTTTACAGACCTTTCTCTGCTGAACATTTCTTAAGCGTAATGCCTAAGACAGTGAAGAAAATCTGTGTACTTGATAGAACAAAAGAACCAGGCGCAATCGATGAGCCACTTTGTCTTGATGTTAAAAGTATGTTCTTCCAGAAAGAAAATGCTCCTGAAATCATTGGTGGTAGATATGGTCTTGCTTCTAAAGACTTTACTCCAAATGATATCATGGCAGTGGTTGCCAACTTAAAATCTGAAAATCCAAAGGATCACTTCTGTGTAGGTGTTAACGATGACGTTACTTTCACGTCTCTTCCTCCTTACACAAAAGACTTCGATCCATCACCAGCTGGTGCAACACAATGTCAGTTCTGGGGTCTTGGTTCCGACGGTACTGTATCTGCAAACAAGTCTGCAATCAAAATTATCGGTGACCATACAGATATGTATGCACAGGCTTATTTTGCTTACGACTCCAAAAAGTCTGGTGGCTTGACAGTATCTCACTTACGTTTTGGTACAAATCCAATCCAGGCTACATATAACGTTAAAAAAGCTGACTTTATTGCATGTCATAACCAGTCTTATGTACATCAGTATGATCTTCTTGATGCTTTAAAAGACGGCGGTGTATTCCTCCTCAACTGTATCTGGACACCAGAACAACTGGAAGAAGAACTTCCTAACTCATTAAAGATTGCGATTGCGAAAAAACATGCGAAATTCTATACATTAAATGCTGTTGATATTGCAAAAGAAATCGGTCTTGGCGGACGTATCAATATGATCATGCAGTCTGCATTCTTCAAACTGGCTAATATTCTTCCAATCGAAGATGCAGTTAAATATCTGAAAGATTCTGTACAGAAGTCTTATGGTAAAAAAGGACAAAACGTCGTTGATATGAACAATGCTGCAATTGACAAAGGTATCAGTGCAATTGTTTCCGTTGACTATCCAGCAAGCTGGGCAGATTTAACACCAGAAGCTCCTGCTTCTATCGAAGGTGCTCCTGAATTTGTTAATAAGATTATGATTCCTATGAACAGACAGAAAGGTGATGATCTTCCAGTATCTGCATTTGCTGGTATGGAAGATGGTACATTCCCAACAGGTGTCACAGCTTATGAAAAACGTGGTATTGCAATTGATGTTCCTGTATGGAATGCTGATAAATGTATTCAGTGTAACATTTGTTCCTATGTATGTCCTCATGCAGTTATCCGTCCAATTCTTCTGACAGAAGAAGAAGCTGCAAAAGCACCAGAAGGATATGTTACAAAGCCTGCAACTGGAAAACCAGGTTTAAAATATCATATGGCAATCTCTGCTATGGATTGTACTGGATGCGGTCTTTGTGTAAATAACTGTCCAACACACAATAAGCCAAATGCAGAAGACTGGGCTCTCAGCATGAAAGCTATGGCTGATGTAAAAGACAAGTTAATCAAAGAATGGGACTTCAACGTAACAGTTCCATATAAAGAAATTACTGAAAAAGAAAAAGCAACTGTAAAAGGTAGCCAGTTCTTACAGCCACTTCTTGAGTTCAATGGTGCTTGTGCTGGTTGTGGAGAAACAGCTTATGCAAAACTTGTAACTCAGCTTTTTGGTGACAGAATGATGATTTCCAACTCTGCTGGTTGCTCTACTGTTTGGCCTGGTGCTGCACCATCCATCGCTTATTCAAAGAATGCTCGTGGATTTGGACCAGCTTGGGATTTCTCTCTGTTTGAAGATAACGGCGAATTTGGTTTAGGTATGCTTCTTGGTACAAAGATTGAAAGAGAAGGCATCCTTGCAAAAGCAAAAGCTGCTGCTGAGACAGCTACAGGTGCTACAAAAGAAGCTTTGGATGAGTTTATCGCTGACTTCTATAAAGGCGAAGGCACTAGAGATAGAGCAGATAAACTGGTTTCCGCTTTAGAAGCTGATGTAAATGCTAACCCACTTTATAAAGAACTTCTTGAAAGAAAAGACTTCTTTGCAAAACGTTCTCACTGGATCTTCGGTGGTGACGGTTGGGCTTATGATATCGGATACGGCGGACTCGACCACGTTCTTGCTTCTGGAGAAAACATTAACGTGTTAGTATTTGACACAGAAGTTTACTCCAACACAGGCGGACAGTCCTCTAAAGCTACACCAACAGCTGCAATCGCACAATTTGCCGCAAGTGGTAAAGATACATGCAAGAAAGATCTTGGTATGATGGCAGCAAGCTATGGCTATGTATATGTAGCACAGATTGCTCTTGGTGCTGACAGACAGCAGACATTAAATGCTATCAGAGAAGCTGAAGCATATGAAGGACCATCTCTAATTATCGCTTATTCTCCATGTATCAATCATGGTATTAAAGCTGGTATGGGCAAGAGCCTTCAGGAAGTTAAGAAAGCTGTTGACTGTGGTTACTGGTCTATGTATCGTTTCAACCCTGATCTGAAGAAAGAAGGCAAAAATCCATTTATTCTGGACTCTACACCAGAACCAAACTTTGATGCTCTTCCAGACTTTATGATGGGTGAAGTTCGTTATGCTTCCCTGAAAAAAGCATTCCCAGAAAAAGCTGATGCTCTGTTTGCCAAAGCTGTGAAAGATGCAAAAGCAAGACTGGATGTTTATAAGAGAATGGCTAGAGACTAATTTCTAATTCTCTTTAGAGACATGAACTAAGTTTTAAATTGAGGGATATTCTAAAGCTAGAGATTTTCTTTCTTTGGGATATCCCTCTTTTGTTTTTAGGTCCTATTTGTTCCTATAGTTATTTATTTTTATTTCTTGTACGAAAACTTACCTATAGTTTTGGGGTACTATAATTAACAGAGAATAATATCACAGAGAAATAAAAATTTAGTCGTTATGTCAGTATTCAATAAAATCTATTCTGTTATATAATGAATGTATATTTGTTCCAAAAAATTTATTATGGAGGGGTATGGTTATGACAAGTCCTATTATTACCTGGCTGAATAACGTCACAGATAAGATAGATGGGTTTATGTATACCTATATTCTCATTATCTTATTAGTTGTTGTCGGTCTTTACTTTACAATCAGAACAAAAGCTGTTCAATTTCGTCTATTCCCAGAAGCAATTCGTGTCATTGGAGAGAAAAAGAAACATGAGAAAGATGTTTCTTCTTTTGAGGCTTTAATGATTTCTACAGCAAGTCGTGTAGGGACAGGAAATATTGCTGGTGTTGCCACTGCTATCGCTTTTGGCGGTTATGGTGCTATGTTTTGGATGTGGTTACTAGCCTTGATTGGTGCAGCTTCTGCATTTATAGAAAGCACATTAGCCCAAATCTATAAACAAAAAAGCGGAGAAGAATTTATTGGTGGTCCAGCCTATTATATTCAAAAAGCTTTAGGAAGCAGAAAATGGGGTATCATTTTTGCCATCTCACTTATTGCTTGTTTTGCTTATGGTTTTAACGCATTACAGGCCTTTAATGCTGGATCTGCACTAGAATATTATATACCAAATTATTCTACAAGTATTTGGCCTATTGTTGTCGGACTCATATTAGCAGCATTGACAGGTATCATTATTTTCGGTGGTGTAAAACGTATTAGTAATATTGTTTCTGCCATTGTTCCAATTATGGCCGTTATTTATCTTGCTCTTGGCATTTTTATTACAATTAAAAATGTTGCATTGATTCCAGATATGTTTGTTCGTATTTTCTCTGAAGCCTTTGATTTCCAGGCAATCTTTGGTTCTTTTATGGGTTCCTGTGTCATGTATGGTATTAAAAGAGGCTTGTATTCTAATGAAGCTGGTATGGGCTCTGCACCAAATGCAGCTGCTTCTGCCGATGTATCCCATCCTGTAAAGCAAGGACTTGTTCAGATGCTGTCTGTTTTCATTGATACAATTCTTATTTGTTCTACAACTGCTTTTATGCTTCTTCTTTCTGGGGTACCAGGTGGTGAACAGTTAAATGGTATGCCATTTGTACAGGCAGCTGTATTTAAAGAAGTTGGAGAATTCGGGCCTTTCTTTATTGTAATTTCTATCTTTTTATTTGCTTTTTCATCACTCATTGGAAATTATTATTATACAGAAACAAATTTCCGTTTTATTAAAGACAGTAAAAAAGGTCTTTTTATCTTCCGCTGTACTTGTGTAGCTGCAATCTTTATCGGTGCAAATATGGATTTTTCCACTGTATGGAACTTAGCTGATATCTTAATGGGTATTATGGCAATTATCAATTTAGTAGCTATTTCTATGCTAGGAAGAACAGCAATTCTTGCCCTAGAAGATTATATGAAACAAAAACGTGAGGGTAAAAATCCAGTATTCCTGGCATCAGATATTGATTTAAAAAATGCCGAAGCATGGGATGTAGCTCACGCTAAAAAATGGAGTGACTAAATTTTAATAAAAAAAGCTTTCCATCGTTTAAATAAAGACAATGGAAAGCTTTTTTACATAAAAACTTCATTCAGTAAACGAACGGATTGAATTAACCAAAAACTTTTTTAAACATTGCCTTTCCGCTTGGGGTTGCGGCTAAGCCGCCTTCCGCAGTTTCTTTTAACGTCTGAGGCATACTATCCCCAATTCTTTTCATTGCCCAGATTACTTCATCCGCAGGGATTGCACTCTCAATTCCTGCAAGCGCTAATTCTGCTGCCGTAAATGCATTGGCGACCCCCATTGCATTTCTTTTGATACATGGGATTTCAACTAATCCTGCAACCGGATCACAGACAAGTCCTAAAATATTCTTTAAAGCAATTGCACAGGCATGAGATACCATCTGTGGTGTGCCTCCACACATCTCTACCAATGCCCCTGCTGCCATAGCACTAGCACTACCACACTCTGCCTGACATCCTCCTTCTGCTCCCGCAATACTTGCTTTATTTGCAATTACCATACCAAGTCCAGAGGCTGTAAATAAGGCATCTACCACAGTTTCTTCTGGTATCTTTTTTGCCTCCATAATTGTTATTAGGGCAGCAGGAAGAATACCACAACTTCCAGCAGTAGGCGCTGCTACAATACGCCCCATACACGCATTCGTTTGAGATACAGAAAGTGCTTTTGCCAAGGCTTCTCCAAAAATTTTTCCACAAATATTTTTGTTTTGATCCACAGCCTGTTTCATTTTATAGGCATCCCCGCCTGTCAGTCCACTAGCGGATCTCTTTTCTGGATCAAATCCTTCCTCAGAAG
The DNA here is from genome assembly GCA_018364635.1 of Clostridiales bacterium. GTDB lineage: Bacteria > Bacillota > Clostridia > Lachnospirales > Anaerotignaceae > JAGZLR01. Next base: position 35,461 of record JAGZLR010000003.1, read on the forward strand.
AATCTTTCATCACTTGAAATGCCTGGTGCATCTTTTCTCTCAAACATTCTATTGTTATACCTTGTGCATCAGCCTGCTCTGCACAAACCACATCACTAATTCGACACCCTTTCTCCTCTGCTAACTTAATCAGTTCAGCGATCGATTCATATTTCATTTTCCTACCCTCCTTATAATGCCTTAATCATAGAAGCTTCTGTAACGCCTGGAAACGACGTTATTTCATCTATAACCTCTGTTTCCATACTGCCATCAATTTCTATTACCATAACTGCTGTTCCACCCTTTTGTGCTCTTCTTAATTCAAACCGCCCTATATTTATACTGTGTCTTGCCAATATATTAGTGATATCAGCAATCATCCCAGGCTTATCTCTGTGATAAACTAAAATGGTATCGGCCTTTCCAGAAATATCAACTTCTGTATCATTTACTTTCGTTATACGTATATTTCCTCCGCCAATAGAAGCACCCTGTACCGATATCTTTCTTCCTGTTTCATCTGTCAATTCTACAAGAGCTGTGTTTGGGTGAGCATTTTCTATTTCTACTTCATGAAAACTATACTCCAGTCCTTCTTTTTCAGCTAATTCCATGCTGTTTCGTATTTGAGTATCATCTGGATTCATATTAAGAATACCACCAATGATTGCTTTATCCGTTCCATGTCCTTTGTAGGTATGTGCAAAAGAGCCACTAAAAAAAATATTTGCTTTTACTGCCCGTTTTCCAAGAACACCTGCTGCGTATTTTCCAATCCTAACTGCACCAGCAGTGTGCGAACTAGATGGACCAATCATAATTGGACCAATAATATCAAATACGTCCATATTCCTTCCTCCTTTTAATCCTTTACTGGACTGTGAACTAACTCTTTCTGCTTCTTTGACATTGATGTGATAAAAATCGTTGAAAGTATACATATAAAACCAAGGAAATCCATACCTGTAAACGGAACTTTTAGCCATAAAGATGATAAAAATGCTGAAAAAATTGGTTCAATACATGCAAAAAGACTAGCTTTTGCTGGACCAATCAATTTGACTCCTGTTGTATAAAAGATAAATGCACCTATCGTCCCCAATAAAACGATGATACCTAGACCTGCCATTAACACAAAATCCATTTCTGGCGGTAGATAATTCCATGGCCGAACAAAAACTGATAGAATACAACCACCTATTAACATAGCCCATCCTAATAAAAATGCTGGTTCATAACTTTGCAGCATCCGACGTGGCTGCAACGTATAAACTGCCACTGTACAAGCAGAGAATAATCCAATCCATAAAACTTTTTCTGATATAATTAGATGCTGGATATCGCCATGTGTCGCAATAAAAAAGACACCTATCATTGCTAAAACAACCCCTATCACCTCTTTCATTTGGGGCAATTTTTGCTCCATAATACAAACAGCAATGATAATAATTGCCGGATTAAAATATTGTAGAATTGTTGCTGTTGCTGCATTTGAAAGTTCTATTGCGGCAAAATATGTATATTGGCAAAGCATCATTCCAAAAATACTATAAATCAATAAATCAAAACAATTCCTTTTTCCTTTCCAGATTTTTAATGTCTTTTTTCCATCTCTTAATACAAAAAAGAGTAAAGTTATGCCACCTGCCAATATTAGCCGCACAGGCACAAGCCAGTTAGAAGTAACATTCCGCTCCTGAAATAAAAACTGACCGCAGACACCTGATAATCCCCATAATATTCCTCCTAAAAGCGTAATAAATATCCCTGTCAGCTCCTTATTTTTTTTCGTGCACATTAACGTATTCTCCTTTCATTCTTACTATATCATATATAAAAATAGTTAAAAAGTACAATCTAAAATTTCATCTCTGAATAATTTGAAAGGACTATACCAACCAAATATTTTGTAAATAAAAAGGTGTCAATCTCGTTTGAGATCAACACCTTTTATATCTTTGAGAAACCACCTATTACAACCTTATTTTACTAAATCCATATTTAAATTTGTCCATATTTCACTTCCAGGATATGCTTTTCTATAATTCTTATCGACTCTTTCCATAGCGCATTGAACATTTTCTTCCGCATTTGCCTGTAGTAAAATAACAAGCTGGTTTCTGTTACATCTGGAAAGCACATCACTACGTCTTAATGACTTTGCCACAATCTCAAAATAATTGTTTATTTCTCTTAAATAACTAATATCATCAGCATCTTCTTTTTTCATAATTGAAATTAAAACTAAAAATGTATTGCGGCTATGGCGTTCCGAATATCTTCGATCTAAGTTATATATTTTTTTGAACACTGTATAGTCACAAACAAAGGCACCTGTTTTTTTCTTATCCCCGGCCATATCATCTTTTATTTTTTTGATACTAAACTCAATCTGATTTTCAGACTCTATGACTTGATGGTAGAGTATTTTAAATTTTTCTGATAGTTCCATTCCATATCTGTGGCTTAACAGCTCTGTAGCCTCAATATACCGTATATTAGCATCCCAAATTTTATTTTCTTTTAAATATGCATAAACTAGATTATAATGGAATTCTTCTATCGTTCTATCAATCTGTATCGCCTTTTGACATAAATCAATAATTTCCTCATACATGTCCTTTCTTTTATATAATTCAATTAAATAACACACAAGACGCACATAAAGAGAATGGTAATAGGCATTAGCACATCCCACCCATTTTTCTGATACATATTCACCTAAAAACTCTCCCTGATATAACTCAAATGCCTTTTTAGCAACTTCAATTTCATCTTCAAGAGGTATATTATCTGTAAAAAGCTGTCCGCAAAGCTTTTCAAATATCTCAAAATCAGCTTCAATTGGAATCATGTCATTCCAAATATAAGTATTTTTTTTGGAAAGTATAATATCCTGTCCCCATGGATATCCTGCATCTGTAAATATATTACGAATCCGATAAACAAGAGTTTTTAGGGAGTTATAGGGATTCCTCACGCCTTTATCCTCCCAAAAAATTGAGATCAATGTTCTCTGGAGATTAGGTTTAGACCTATGCTTTATCATATAAATAAGAAATCCCCATACTTTTTTGGAATTACCAATCTCTTCATTAATTATAATTTCCCCTAACCTAATCTCGTTAAGTCCAAAAGTTTTAACAACTATTATTTCTTCTTCCCCCAAATAATATTACTCCTTTTTCCATTTTATTGTGATTTATGATATTATTGTATAATATATCATAATATATAATATAAAATTCAGTCTATAAAATCAATACGAACATCAACTTTTCTTCTTTGCACACATCTCAATAACATATTTTTAGTATCCATCATTTGTCATATTAATATAAAAAACGGCAGTTTTGAAACAAATGTCCCAATACTGACGTTTTACTTTTTCCCTTTTAAGATTTCTCCTCTTTCTCAGATGGAAGTGCATGCCAAGCAGAAGATTTTCTATGGCTCAAAAAAATCTTTTTTATCCAACCTAAAATAGCTTCTATAAAATGGAACCACAAATTCCCCAATATCAAAACCACAACAAGAAACAAAAAAATTTCTATAACTTCTCCCAAAGGTGTTTTCACCTCACTTTTTCACAAAACAATTCATAAAAAATTCTGTGAAAGCTTCTAACTCCTCTTTCTGAGACACATAGACATATAACTTCTCATCCTCCAGCCAATCATAAGCATTAATCCCCACATAATTTTTCTTATCAAGATAAATGATAAAAGCATCTGTTGGGTATTTATTACGATAAGCTTTTAAAATCTCGGAATGACGATAATATGTCGGATCACCACAGCCTGACAAATCTGGGACAGTAGGAACCACAATGATTGTCTTAGTTGCCTCATTCCATCCTACAATCAAATTTCCGATCTTTGTTTTACTTCCATGAACAAAACCATAATTAAAACGACTGACATCTTCTGTATATCCAAAAATTAATCTGTAATCATCCCCACCTTCGACAACCTGATTAAACAGTAAACGCATTTTTTTTGCATTTGCATTGCTTTTTTCCATATCAATTTCTGGCCCCTTAAATAACTTACTAAATAATCCCATAATCTTTCCTCCTTAAATATAAAATCATCTTATCTTTCAACTAAGGATCCTTTTATCCTCAGCCATTTTCAAAGCATAAACTTTATCGCCACTGCATACAAAGATACTCACTAAAATCAAACAAAAACAAGAAAACTAAGTTTATATTTCTTCAGAATAAGTATAAAATTTATATTTTATCTTTATTTATTGTGAATAAAGACCGCCAAAATAAAATCATTATTTTAAGCGGATTGATTTTTTTGCTTTATTTACTATTTTTTCTTTTTAATATTTCCAGATAGTCTAACATTGCTTCAATCTGAAAATTCACAGTAGCATCAACAGCATCTGGAATAAGCAATGGAAAAGTATCCTGAAAACCTTGATACGTAATTGCTATCATAACAGAGAGATTGATAAACAATTCTAGTTGTTCTGTATTTACATAAAGGCCCCAAATTTTTAGAATCGTATCAAAAAGATGAAATTGTTTTTCCCGAAACTTTTCGTAATTCTTCTCAGATAGCCGTTTAAAAATAAGCTGTTGTTCTTCTATGGTCAAAACAATAATGCCATATGTTTTACTATGGCAGAGTGAATGAAAAAGTTGCTTCAATCCATTCCTCCAACTTAGTGTTGGATCGTCTTTCAATTTCTTCGCATAGCTAATAAGTTGGGGTTGCTGTAAATATAACACTTCAACAATTAATTCTTCCTTTGTGGGAAAAAAGGAATAAAAGAAGGTGCGTGAAATTCCTACTGCTTTATAAATCTGTTCCACTGTTGTATGCTGAATTCCCTGCTTTGACATTAAATCCAAGCCTGTGGTAATAAGTGCCTTTCTGATTCGTTCCCGTTCTTCCTCAGAATAAGCAACTTTTGGCATCTTCTCTCACCCCTTAAATAAATATATTTTAAAAAATATGTCTTTATTTTATCATATCTAGCATTCCATGACAAGGGAAATATTTCTAACATAGGGATTTTTAAAGAAACTTAAAATTGTGGTGGGCATAATATAAGTTTATTTTATAAAAAACTTGCGTCAAATCGAAAAATTATTGTTCTTTTTTTTAGAGCAGTATTTTATATAAAAAACAGGTATCAAAAGAAAACGGCACAAGGTATACGCTGTGCCGTTCTTTTTTGATATTTAAATGCTGCTAGGTACTCTCATTTTATTCTGGTAAGTTCAATGTATAAATTTTAATTGCCTGTGCTTGCTGATCCCAAACAACGCTAAAATCTAAAGCATTCCCCAGATCTCTCAGTTTAAAATAATTGTTTCCACTAATATTATACGCTTCTGCCTTAAATTCTGTCCCATTGATTTCTAATTCAGAAGATGTCTTCACTGCATTTTTATTTTTTCCATCGCCTTTTGCCAACTCTCCACCTAAAACTGTATATGGCTGTCCCGTAATAAGTTTAATTTTCTGTAAATCCTCATCCCACAAGACATCAAATCTACTTCCTGTTTCTGTCATTGTAGCCGCAATGTCTCTCAATTTAAAATAATTATATCCATTGATATTATACGATTCTAATAGAACCTTCTGATCATTGATATAAATAGAAGCACTGTTAAAAATAGCAGAAATCTGATTTTCTAATGGAGATGGAGACACTGAATTTTCATTCTGATCGTTCTTATCCTCCACAGGATTCCTATAGAATTCCTTTAATTGCTCTGCAACTTGCTGGCGGTTAGCCAACAATTCTTTTGCGCTGTAAAAAATATTTCCCTGCACAGAAGCGTCCTTCTCACATATCTTCAGATGTTCTTTAATTTCAGATGAAACTTCATCTTTATAAACTGCTTCGCCAATATATAAATGAACCTTTGTCCCCTTCACTTGGTCAGACCACCATTTTACCAATGTTTCATAATCTGCAGCTTTGTTCCCAATTTCCCAATAAATTTGTGGAACTACATAGTCAATCCATCCCTCTTTGATCCAAGTTAACGTATCCGCAAATACAGAATAATAAGCTTCCTTTCCGTTTGTATTGCTTCCCATTGGATCTGTAGAAGCATTTTTCCAAATACCCATTGGACTTACGCCAAACATACAGTCTGGCTGCACGCTTTTAATTGCCTGAGAAGACATCCGAATCATATCATTAACATGCTGTCTACGAGCATCTGCCTCTGCGCTGTCTGGCGTAGCACCTTCTGTCAGAGGGTAATCTGATGGATAAAAATAATCATCATAATGAATTGCGTCTACATCATAGTTTTCAGCAATTTCTTTTACTGTATCCGCAATATACTCTTTTACCTCATCTAACGCTGGATTATAATATAAAGCTCCATTATATTCAATCAACCATTGTGGATGGAGCCTTGCTGGATGTGTCTCACACAAACTATTGATGTCTGTTCCACTTGTCGTGACACGATAAGGATTTAGCCATGCATGAAAGTCCATATTTCTTTTATGCGCTTCCTCCACCATATAAGCCAAAGGATCATATCCTGGATACTGCCCTTGTATACCTGTTAGAACATCCGACCACGGATTGATCTTTGATTGATAAAGTGCATCACTTTTTGGTCGGACCTGTACAATTACTGTATTGATTCCCATCTCCTGTAATTTATCTAACTTATCTGAAAACTCTTTTTTTTGGGCTTCAGCATTATTTTTTGCAGTCGGAAAGTCTAAATTATAGACAGTCGCAATCCAAGCTCCACGCATATTCTCCCTATGGTTAGCAAAAACTCCGCCTGTCGATAACATAGTGATTAATACTGATATCATTGCTATAATAAACTTTTTCATAAGTCTGCTCACTTCTCCCCATTTATTGTATATAGAAAATATCATACTGGAAATGACTATTTTTTGTCAACACTAAACCAAAAGTTCCTCTGCTGTTCCATTTCAATATGCTAGAAAATAAGCCATTTTTCTATATAGTTTCCATAAATTACAAAAGAACTTTCAGAAATAAATTCTGAAAGTTCTTTGATTCACTCAACTGTCACTGACTTAGCAAGGTTTCTTGGCTTATCAATATCATTACCTAACCCTAAAGCCATATAATATGCAAATAACTGCATTGGTATGTTAGCCAACAATGGTGCGCACTTCCAATCTGCTCTTGGAATATAGAATACATCGTCAGCTGTTTCCTCCATGGATCGATTTCCATCCATAGCAATCGCCAATACTTTGGCCCCTCTTGCTTTCACTTCTTTCATGTTGCTGATTGTCTTTTCCAAAATTTCTTCCTGCGTAGCTACAACAATGACAAGCGTAGACTCTTCAATCATTGCAATCGGCCCATGTTTCAACTCACCAGCCGCATAGGCTTCACTATGCAGATATGCGATTTCTTTTAATTTTAGGGAACCTTCCATGGATACCATATAGTCCAATCCACGGCCAATATAGAAAACATTTTTTACATTGCGATATTTCTCTGTTAATTTTTGAATCTGTTCTTCTTTACTTAATATAGCATTAATTTCACTTGGCAAAGCATACAGCTGCTCTTTTAGCGCTTTAAATTCTTCCTGATTCATTTTTTCCAGCGTCAATGAAATATAAGCTGTCAGAATATACATTGCCGCAACCTGAGCTGAAAATGCTTTTGTAGAGGCAACAGAAATTTCTGGTCCAGCAAGGATATAAAATACATCATCAGCCTCACGTGCAATAGAACTTCCCACAGCATTTACAATTGCTAGAACTCTCGACTTTGCTCTTTTGGCGATTCTTAGTGCTTCCAACGTATCCGCAGTTTCACCTGATTGAGAAACAACAATCAGCAGTGTTTTTTCATCTAAAATAGGATCTTTATATCGAAACTCACTAGCCATATCCGCTGTAACAGGAATCCGAGCAATTCTCTCCAGTAAATATTTTCCTATCAGGCCTGCATGATATGCAGTACCGCAAGCCACTATATAAATTCGTTCAATATCCTTTAAATCTTCTTTTGTTAACTTAATATCATCTAATATAATCTGATCAGAATGTTCCGGAATTCGGCGTTCTACTGTTTCCCGTACAATTTTGGGCTGCTCATGGATTTCTTTAATCATAAAGTGATCATATCCATCCTTCTCCGCAGCAGAGATATCCCATGTTACTTTATAAATATCCCTATGTATTATTTCTTTTTTCTTATTAAAAATTTGAATTTTGTTTGGTGTAATAACAGCAATTTCATTATCTTCCATAAAGTAAACATCTCTTGTGTAGTGAAGCAATGCAGGAATATCAGATGCAATAAAATTCTCTTCCTCTCCTTTTCCAATCACAAGAGGGCACCCTTTTCTTACAGCAATTAAAGTCTCTGGCTCATCTTTGCAAATGATACCTAATGCATAGGCACCCTCTACTCTATGGATTGCTGAAAACACAGAATCAATAAACGTCATACCACTGCGATAATAGTCATCAATCAAGTGTGCCACTGTTTCTGTATCTGTATCTGATAAAAAGTGGTATCCTTTTTGAATTAACTCCGCCTTAATATCCATATAGTTTTCAATAATACCATTATGGACTACTGCCACTGCCGCATCATTACTCATATGAGGGTGAGAATTGACATCAGAAGGTGCTCCATGGGTTGCCCACCTGGTATGTCCAATGCCTAATCCACCACTTAATTTATGTTCACTAAGCTTTTCCTCCAAATGTTCTAATTTTCCTTTTGCCTTGAGCATATTGATTTTTAGTCCATCATGAATTGCAATTCCAGCAGAGTCATAGCCGCGGTACTCCAACTTCGATAATCCATCCATCAATATACTGCATGCTTGCTTCTTACCAATATATCCAACAATACCACACATTCAATCATTTCCTCCTTTTCACAGGAAATATATGATCAAGTAATATTATGACCTTCCCATGTAAATAATGAGTTATTATAGCATAATTGCATATATAAAACAATATGCCCTAGGTTGGGCATATTATCATTTTTCACTGCCATATATACTTTCCAGTAATTTTTTCTTATTTTCCTCAAAATCTATGAAAATAACACTCTGTCCATTCTCATTTGAATATTTCCATGTCTGATCAAAAGGAACTCTCTGCTGGCTAATTTCCATTTGTTTTGTTCCAATTACATCGAACCCAATGGAAATCATTTCCACAGGAGTCATGTTTGTATTAACATGTTCCAAAATGATATTAAACATTTTTAATAATGTGTTTACACTTTTCTCTGCTCTTAATTTTTCATATAATGCTAAAACAATCTTTCTATCCCGATCTGTCCTGCCAAAATCATTATCTCCTATAAATCGATTTGTCGCATGGTTTAGCACTTGTAAACCTGTTAGAGTAACATTTTCTCCATAAGGTACTTCTCCGTAATTGGGTTGACGTCTTTGTTCAAACTCTGCTTCTTCCTTTGTAATGTCTAATTCCAATCCGCCTAAAGCATCAACAATTTCAACGACTGCTTCAAAATCTATTTCAATATAGTCTTGGATATCTAATCCGAAATAAGAATTTAAAAGATTTATCGTCATACCTGCTCCCCCGATTGCATAAGCTGCATTCAGCTTATACCATCCATACTCAGGAAACTTCGTCCAAATGTCTCTCAAAAAAGATGTCATCGTAATTTTTTTCTGCTTCTGATTGTAAGAAATTAAAAGCATCATATCCGATCTTGCTCTTTGTTCTCCTGGGCGAGAATCTTGACCAATGACAAGTATATTTTTAACATTTTGATCAATCTGCGCTTTTTCTAAAATATCCTCTTCATAGAATTCTTCTTGGGATACAGATTGTTCATATTCTTGAAGATCAAGGTCACTGAAAATATTTAGCTTTTCTTCCTTCGTCAAAGTATCATAAATTTCTGTAAACTCTTCCATCGTCATTGCAGAGATATGCTGAATTTCCTTATCTTTTCCCTCATCCTCAGAATTGACTTCTACAATCTTAGTGTTGGTATGCATTTTCTGGAGCTTTCCATAAACAGTGATTGCTCCGACAAGAATTAAAACAAGAACAAAAATACCGCCATATTTTAAAATATATTTTCTATTCACACCAAATACATCCTTTATTTATTCAGATAAATATAAACTTTGATTTTTATTCTCCGCGTCCTCCATCTTCACATAGTCCTCTTTACCATCCATGTTATAATCACATACAAAATATCTTTCACCATAAAGGATGTCCTCATTCTCAGATACAAACCCCTTTTGTGTCAATATATAACGAATCGAGGTGCTATTTGTATCACCAATATAAACTTCCTTGACACCATCCCCATTTAGATCTCCTGCATAAATATTGCCATAAAAACCATTGATGGCAAGATGCGTACGCCAAATATTCTGAAAATCATTTTCATCTTTTCTATAGAGATAAAAATCCCTACCACTACTCATTAAATATTCTGGTATTCCATCATTATCTAAGTCTGTTTTCTTATATGCTAACACATAATGAGTTAAGTTATACTGTTTTTCTCGTTTCCAGCTATCATCCCACTCATAAGAAAGAATTTTATTGTCGTCAAACAATAAAAGTGCATCCCCATCAGAACCAAGGCAAGAAACAGTTTGGCTGTCTAATAGAATTTCCTCAGATTTACGATTCAATGACGAATCATAGAAAACAACTTTCTCTGAAACAGTAGCTCTTTGCTCTCCTTCATCTCCATTTGATTCTATAACACTTCCCAATAAAACCGCCAATTGATCTCCATTTTCTCCTGGATAAAACACAGCGGATATAGGGACAAGGCCCTGAGATGCAAAAGAAATAGATCGGATCCTCTGCATAGACCTATCAAATCGATAAACTTCAATTCCCTGATCTAAAAGACAAACCACTTCTTTTCTTCCTTTGGCATCAAGTCCCTCACTGACAAAACCGTTTTCTGGAAATCTAACCCACTTACGCTCAAATATTCTATCCCCTTGCCCTGTCTCATAAGAGGAAAAAGTGATAGCTTGCTGAAACACATTTCTTTCGCTTAAACTACAGATAATTTGGCTTTTATTAGCAGTCACATAATAAACTCCTGATAGATTATTCCTTATAAAATAAAAATAAGCAAGGCCTGCTTTTTCACCATCTGGATGAATCAATTCAATAGTGGCAACGACTGCGTTCTTTCCTTCGTCTTGCTCCATATCATACCCTGAATTCATGCTTGCCAAAAATTTTTCTGATCCCTCTTGTTTATCTGGAATATTACCCTCAAAAAATAAAATTGAATCGATGTCATATTTCCAATAATAGGAATCAAGAACTGTCTCTATAGTAGTTTCATATTGCTCTTGCTTTTCAGAGGATAATACAAATACCGGTTTTTCTTCAATATCATTAGAAGTAGAGCAACCACAAAGAAAAACAGACAAAAACACACCAATAAACAACGCCTTCATTTTTATCATATAAATGCCTCTTATTTATTATTCATTAAGCTGATGTTATATTTTTTTATTATAGATCAAAATAATCTATTTTTCAAACATCATTTACAAATTTCTTAAACTTTATAAAATAAAAATAACCTGCCGAAGTTTCCCCTTACACTTCGACAGGTTATTTAAAACTATCTGGTTCCATTGATCCTATTTTAACTCACCCTCTCTCTTTTTAATTAAAAATCATTTTCTCATAGATACAACTTACTTTTCTATGATGAAAAAAGAAAGCATTTCCGAGATAAAATCATTGAATAAAATCATCCAAATATATTTCCAGTTTATTCAGACTTTTTGTTACTCTCAAAATCTCCTTCAAAACAGTACTTATAGATTTAGTAATATTTATTTTAAAGATTTTATCATCGCTGCTTTTCTTTTGTACTTTTATTATAAAAGGCTAAGAATAAAAAGTCAACAGAATTCAATTTTTTTAATGACAAAACTAATTCAATTTTGTTAATTTTAATGCTCTTTTAAATAATTTTTTATGATATCTAAATCTTGATAATATATCTCTTTTAATCCCCAATTATAAATAATAGAAGCTGGATGATATAATGGTATTAAAATTCTATTATGTATTTTTAAAATTTTTCCATGCACGTCACCAATATTTACAGATTGATCTTCTAGTACCGCTTTTAAAGGCACATTCCCAAGCGTAACAATAATTTCTGGATTTACCTCTTCGATCTCTTTTCTTAAAAACGGGAGAAAAAAAGCTATCTCGTCCTTTTTAGGCGCACGATTTACTACCCTTCCAGTTTTAGGACTAAGATTGGTAGGACGTATCTTTACCACATTTGTTATGTACATTTTCTCCCGACACAATTGTACATGGGAGATAAATTCATCTAAATTTTTACCTGCTTTTCCGACAAAAGGCCTTCCAACTTTCTCCTCATCGCCTCCCGGCGCCTCTCCAATCATAAAGATTCGTGCATTAATATTCCCTTCACCAAATACAATCCGCTTTTCCCTGTATATACTTTTATCTACTGACTCTTGAATATCTTGATTGATCTCATCTAATTTCATCTATAATTCCTCCGCTTTTTAAAATAGTATAAATCATATCCTTTCTTTTTGTAAACCTCTTATGTATATTTTCAATTCACAATCATTGATTCAACTGTGAATTGTTTTTCATTTTGTGTAAAAGTTATCCTCATTATCCACAGATACCCTGTGGATAAACTGTGATAATATGATCTAAATTTTATCTAAAAACTTAAAATATGGCAAAACATTCTACTTTTTACATCGTAAGTTATCCACATAAAACTGTGTACATTTTATTCTTTATCCACCAAAACAAAAAATGGCACAAATCATAATATGATTCTAAGAAAAATATTCCTCCTTAATAAATACTTATTTTATTAAATATTTTAGCTACAAAATATATTGTCGTATACAATAAATTTTGTAGCTAAAAATTATTTTTTTACAATAAGATAGGATTCTATGAGTTAAACTATTGCTACAGCACTAACTATTGACTTATAATAAGATATATGTGGCCTACATCACATCAAAACTTTACTCATATAAATAGAGTAAATCAATGCACATTTTCATGTCTACAAAAATATTTAATATGCGCACTGACTTACCACAGTTCTATTCCATTGAATTCCTAAGAAAAAATGAGTTTTTTTCTCTAAAAGAGACCACAAAATACAAAAAACCTGTTATAGTAAAGATAGCAACTGTTGCATACTTCAATAATTATTCTTAAACTATATTTACTAGTTCTTTGCATAGTTATTCTAAGGAGGTAACGTGGCTACGCCTATACAGGTCTAGGCAACATAAATATATTATATGAAGGTTACTCTTGTTAGCGTGAACAAGCGGACCTACCAAAATGGTACTACAAACAAACCAATTGTTGTAAATAGTGGTATCCAAAACAGTGAAAATATTGTTAACGTCATTGTTTTTAACGCTAAGTTGCCAATTCTTAATTTTTCTACAGTATAATAACTGGTCAGAGTATATTACAAAGTTTTAGCTAAATCTTAGTGGAATATTTGAATTTTATATCTTGTCCCAAAGATATAGAAAAACTATAGACATAAACTATATTAAAACACTGTAAAAAACTCGCTTTATGCTAAAAGCTATCGGTTTAAACGGAAAAGAACTAAAATTTTAGGTGTCAAACACGCAGGCGAATAAGGAGGAATAATAGTTATGTTGACTGCAATCGCAGGAATTAACTGGGGAGATGAAGGAAAGGGAAGAATGGTTGACCTATTAAGTGAAAACTATGATATAGTTGTAAGATATCAGGGCGGCAACAATGCCGGACACACAGTAATCAACCATTTAGGTAAATTTATACTCAACCTTCTTCCATCCGGAATATTGCGTCCAGAAGTGGTAAATGTTATGGGAAATGGGATGGTAATTGATTTAAAGCATCTGTGCGGCGAAATTGAACGTTTGACAGCTGCCGGTGTAAAAATTACCCCTGAAAATTTAAAAATTAGTGATAAGGCTATTATCTGCATGCCTTACCATGTAATCCTTGATGGTCTTGAGGAAGACCGTCTTGGGGATGCAAAATATGGCTCTACAAGAAGAGGAATTGCTCCTGTCTATGGTGACAAATACATGAAAAAAGGAATCCGCATGGGGGATCTGTTTCATCTTACTGATATCAAAGATCACTTAAAAGGGATTGTATCATTTAAAAACCTTTCTATCCAGAATATTTATAACTCAGAACCAGTAAAATTTGAAGACATGGTTGATTATCTGGAGACTTACGGAGGAAAATTAAAAGATTTCATCTGTGATACCAGCATCTACTTGGATCAAGCAGAAAAAGACGGCAAAAAAATTATGTTTGAAGCACAGCTGGGTGCATTAAGAGACATTGATTTTGGAATTTATCCGTTTACCTCTTCTTCCTCTACCATTGCCGCTTATGCACCAATTGGTGCCGGCATTCCAAATCATAAGCTTACCAATGTTTATGGTATTATGAAAGCCTACTCTTCTTGTGTAGGTGAGGGCCCATTCACCTGTGAAATGTTTGGAAAAGAAGCTGATGAACTTCGTGAGGCCGGAGGAGAGTACGGCGCTGCTACAGGAAGGCCTAGAAGAGTCGGAGGTTTTGATATTGTGGCTTCCAGATATGGTGTTAGAATGCAAGGCGCAGATGAGATTGCGCTGACAAAATTAGATGTACTCTCTTATTTAAAGAAGATTCCTGTATGTGTTGCTTATGACATCAATGGTAACATCACAAAAGATTTTCCAACAGGAACTGATCTTGACATTGCCAAACCAGTTTATGAGTATTTACCTGGCTGGAATAGTGATATCTCTAATTGTCGAAAATTTAAGGATCTTCCATCCGAAGCAATTGATTACATCAGATATATTGAAAAAGAAGTCGATTGTAAAATTAAATACATTTCTGTAGGGGCAGAAAGAGAAGCCTATATTGTTCAAGAATAATCTTTCATATTACTTTATCCGGCTCTTCGTATATGAACAGAGCCGGATAATTATAATTCTATCATTTTTTTATTTTCTGCTTATTCAAAACTTTTCTAGTAATTATAATGTCTCTCCTCAAAAAGAAAATAGTTATCCTAAAGTTATTCAATATACAAAAAAATTATAATTAAAAAATTTCAATAGAGCTTATAAATTATAGAAAGGGATACATATGACAACAGACCAATTGATTCAAAGTTTTTATGAAAATAAAAATTTATCTAAATCAATAGAGATGTCAAAATATATGAAAAATCAATTCGCATTCTTAGGAATCCCTGCTCCTCAAAGAAAAGCACTGACAAGGGCCTATTTAAAAACATTGAAAAAGACTTCTGCCATAGACTGGCCATTGATTAATCTATATTGGGAAAAAGACTTCAGAGAATTTCAATATCTTGCCATCGATATCCTTTCCACCCTTGAGCACATTTTAGGACCTAACGATCTCCCCTATATGAAACACTTTATCCTTATGAAATCATGGTGGGATACCATTGATGGTTTCAATCATATTGTTGGAAGCATTTCATTACGCTATCCTGAACTCAACGATATCTTACTCACATGGAGCAAAGATCCCAATATATGGCTACGTAGAATTGCAATCGATCATCAGTTATTGAGAAAAGAAAGAACAAATGAGGTCCTGTTAGAAAAAATCATCGTAAACAATTTAAACCAAACAGAATTTTTTATCAATAAAGCGATTGGCTGGAGTCTAAGAGATTATTCAAAAACCAATCCTTTATGGGTTTGCGAATTTATAGCAAAGTATAAAGATCAAATGTCACCGCTTAGTATAAAAGAAGCCAGCAAATATATAAAAAAAGCTTCCCTTAATTAGGGAAGCTTTTTTTATTAATATCCTGCGCCTTTCATTGCAGATAACGCAGACTCTGTATATCTCTTAAATAAACCTTTTCTTGGTGGTCTTGGTACAATACCGTCTTTTGCACGTCTTTCAGCAAAAATCTTTTCTACTTCCTCTTTTGACAATTCCTTGCCATCAATTGCTACAACATCAATAGAACGTTTTTCACAATTATACTCAATAATATCTCCTTCTCTGACATCTGCAAGAGGACCGCCGGAAGCTGCTTCTGGTGAAACATGTCCGATAGCTGCACCTCTTGTAGCACCAGAGAAACGTCCATCTGTAATCAACGCTACTGTGCCATTCAATTTCTGATCACAAACAATAGCTTCTGTTGTCATCAACATTTCAGGCATACCAGTACCACGTGGGCCTTCATAGCGAATGATGATTACATCACCAGGATTAATTTCTCCTCTTACAACGGAGAAGTATGCATCTTCTTCACTATTAAAGACTCTTGCTGGTCCTCTGTGTGTACGAAGTTCTTCCACGCATGCAGAATATTTAAAGATTGCGCCTTCTGGAGCAATATTACCTTTCAGGATTGCAACAGAACCAATCTCTTCACACTTCTCAATTGGGAAGATAACATCTTCACGTTTTAAACCATAGTTATGAAGATATCCAATATAACGGTCAAACCAACCATCTTTCTGAAGATCATCCAAGTTTTCACCTAATGTCTTACCTGTTACAGTCATTACACTTAAATCTAAATAATCTTTTA
The DNA here is from genome assembly GCA_018364635.1 of Clostridiales bacterium. Classification (GTDB taxonomy): domain Bacteria; phylum Bacillota; class Clostridia; order Lachnospirales; family Anaerotignaceae; genus JAGZLR01. The sequence continues at coordinate 52,042 of JAGZLR010000003.1, forward strand.
ACATCAGCTGTACCATTGGAATACCGCCTGCAAACCAGAAGGATTCTGTCAGTTGAGCGCCACTAGGGAAGATATTTCCAATATGAGGAATCTTATGGTTGATTTCGTCAAATAATTCAGGTTCAATTGTGATACCAAGTTCTTTTGCGATAGATGGAAGGTGAATTGCCGCATTAGTTGAACCCCCAATTGCACTATGTACAATAATTGCATTTACAAATGCAGCCTTCGTCAAAATCTGGCTTGGTGTTATGCCTCTTTCCGCAAGCTCCATAATTTTTCTTCCAGCCATACGTGCATTATTCAAAATGTCTCTCATTGTAGCAGGCATCAATGCAGATCCTGGCAGAGCCATACCAAGAGCTTCGGACATACACTGCATTGTACTAGCTGTACCAAGGAAAGTACAAGCGCCTACAGAAGGACATCCTGTTAATTTATAGTCCCGAACTTCCTGGTCAGTAACAGCTCCTTTTCTCTTCTGACGCAGAGAAATATCTCCTGCAACTAAAGAAGTTGTCATATTTGGACCTGGTCTCATACTTCCACCTGGGATAAAGATTGCTGGAATATTCATTCGAGCAATTGCCTTTAAATGAGCAGGGATGGATTTATCACAGGAAGCTGTTAAAATCATTCCATCCCAAGGATTTACAGAACAATGGACTTCTACCATATCGCAGATAGCTTCACGAGATGCAAGAATCATATTCATACCATCATGACCTTGTGCACAACCATCGCAAATATCAGTTGTATGGAACTGTGCTGGTTTACCGCCACATTCAAATACACCATACTTTGCCTGTTCTGCCAGTTTATCTAAATGCCAGCTACCTGGATGGCTATCGCCATAAACGTCTTCAATAAGAATCTGAGGTTTTGTAATATCCTCTTCAGCCCAGCCAGTGCCTAATTGTAAGGCATCAAACTGTGCCCACAGTGCTCTACAGTCTTTACTTTTCTGTTGCATTCTATCTACCTCCTATATACTTATTTACTATTCATAATTACAATTATATAATATATGTTTTCATTACAGCTGTCTACAATTAATCGCACAATCCTTTGAAAAATTGTCAACAAGTCATACGATTCTGCTCTACTAAAAAACAGCTGAATAAGTAATTCTTTCCTTTTTCAGCTGTTTTCAAATATTACGATTAAATTTCCTTTTTAATCTCGTTATCTGATTGAAGTAATGTCTGTAAAGACGTAGCAAGTCCTGCTAATCCTTGTATCTCTGATGGAATAATAATTTTTGTTGCCTTTCCATCAGCAGCTTTTTCAAAAGCTTCCAAACTCTTGATAGCAATGACTGGTGCTTCTGGATTAGAAGCATTCAACATACGGATACCTTCTGCTGTTGCTTCCTGTACCTTTAAGATTGCCTCGGCTTCACCTTCTGCACGCTTAATTCTAGCTTCTTTATCTGCTTCTGCTCTTAAAATTGCAGCTTCTTTCTCAGCTTCTGCACGGAGAATAGCCGCAGATTTCTCACCTTCCGCAAGCAAAACAGCACTCTTTTTCTCGCCTTCTGCCTGAAGAATTTTTTCACGTCTTTCACGCTCTGCTTTCATCTGTTTTTCCATAGATTCTTGAATTTCTCGCGGAGGCATAATGTTCTTCAATTCAACACGATTAATTTTAATTCCCCACGCATCTGTTGCCTCATCAAGAATTGCCCTCATCTTTGAATTAATCAGGTCTCTAGAAGTCAATGTTTGATCCAATTCCAAATCACCAATAATATTACGAAGGGTTGTCGCTGTCAGATTTTCTATTGCTCGAATTGGTCTGTCAACACCATAAACGTACAGTTTAGGATCTGTTACCTGTAAGTAAATAACTGTATCAATCTGCATTGTAACATTATCTTTTGTAATAACAGGCTGCGGTGGGAAATCTGCCACTTGCTCTTTCATACTGATTCTTTTCGATATATTATCCAAAAAAGGTACTGCAATATGAAGACCCGTTGACCAAGTCTCATGATATGCACCTAGTCGCTCTACGACATAAGCGTAAGCCTGCGGCACAACCTTAATATTTGATATAATGACTAACAGTATAATAAATACAATTGCCATAAAAACATACTTTCCAATTCCCATAATGTTAACACCCCTTTTATAATTCTTTTACAAATACTTTCACACCCTGAATCTCCTGAATGATAACCTCCTTCCCCTCTTTAATCAATTGGTCAGACTCAATATTTCTTGCAGACCAAACCTTACCATCAGCCTTGACAGCACCAGTCTCATTGAGGTTATCAATTATTTCCGTAACGATTCCATGCATTCCCACAACACGATCTAAATTGGTTTTTACAGATCTTACACGAACAATCTTTTTTACAAACGGCTTTGTCAATACCAATAAAACTGTTGACACAACAAGAAAGACTACAATTTGCACAAATACTGTTACATGTGCTTGGGCAGTTGCCAAAGCCACTAAAGAACCCACACAGAACCATATTGAAATCAATGGTCCAGCAGTTGCCAACTCCATCACCAGAAAGACGATAAACAAAATAAACCAAACCATTGTCATTGATATGTCAGGCATCATTCACACCCCCATTGATATAGATTTCAGTTTTATATTACCATAATATTGACAAAATATCAAATTACATTTTTGTTAAGCTGATTAGTAATAGCCATATTTTTCTTTATATTTTCAGCATTTTTGATAAATATAATAAAAAGCCATAAAATACATATTCAATATTTTATAGCTTTTTTTAGACAATCCTTATTTTAAAAATCCGTTAATAATCTGTGCTTCAGCCTCTTCGCTTGTCAATCCCAATGTCATCAATTTCGTCAGTTGTTCCCCTGCAATTTTACCAATCGCTGCTTCATGTATTAAGGTAGCATTTACATCATTTGCCGTAATTTTAGGGATTGCACTGACAATACCTTCATCCATAATAATTGCATCACATTCCGAATGACCCATACATTCGTTATTTCCGTCAATCTTAGAAATAAAAATTTGTTTTGACTGATCTTTTGCCACAGATCTAGAAATTAGGTTCGTACTTGCACCTTTTCCGTTTAGTTCCACTTCAAAATTTGTTTCAGCATATTGACTACCATGGGTCATGATTTTTTCTTTAATAACCAGTGTCGACTGAGCATCTAAAACAGCCTTTGTGTTCCTTTTCGTGGAATCGATACCTTTAATCTGTACAGTATCCATCTCCATATATCCGCCTTCTTTTATTTCAATATAGGTTTCCGGATTAATAATACGCTCTCCTTTGCCATCTCCTTCTCCTATATGTTTTTCTACATATTTAACTTTTGCATTTTTTCCAACAAAAAAACTATGTGTTCCATTATGAATTGAAGTTATATCACCTTCATTATGGATTCCGCAGCCTGCTACAATCAGTACATCTGCGTCATCCCCAATATGAAAGTCATTATATACAATATCATTAATTCCAGACTGAGTAACAATCGCAGGGATATGAACACTTTCATTTTTTGTACCTGGCTTAATATAAATATCAATCCCTTTGCCACCCTCTTTGGGAACAATATCTATATTCGCCGTTACCTGTCTGCCGGCGCTTTTCCCATTAGACCGTATATTATATGCTCCAACAGGTATTTCATGAAGCTCAGAGACTGCCTCAAACAAACTCATTTCAATAGAATCCAATTTTACACTCATCTTTTACGCCTCCTCTGTATAAAATCTACAGCTAGTAGATTCATTTAAAAGATTTGGGAGTACTGCGTCTTTCTTTCCTTGATCCACAATCTCGCCATTGGCAATAACTACCACTTCGTCTGCAATATTCAAAATCCTTTCCTGATGGGAAATAATAACAATAGATCCATCTATCTCTTGATGCATTTTTTCAAACACATTGATTAAGTTTTTAAAACTCCAAAGATCTATACCAGCTTCTGGTTCATCAAACACAGATAATTTTGTTTTTCTAGCAATAATTGTAGCAATTTCAATTCTTTTTAATTCTCCACCGGAAAGACTGCCATTCACTTCTCTGTCAATATAATCTCTAGCACATAGACCTACCTCTGATAAATAATTACAGGCTTTTGCTGTACTAAGTTTTTCCCCTGATGCCAAAGTAATTAAATCCTTCACAGTAACGCCTTTAAAACGTACAGGCTGCTGGAAGGCAAAACTAATTCCAGCTTTTGCGCGGTCTGTAATACTCATTTGCGTAATGTCTTTTCCATCAAAAAGAATTTGACCTGAAGTAGGCTTTTCTATACCTGCAATCAATTTAGCTAACGTAGATTTTCCTCCGCCATTTGGTCCAGTGATTACAACAAACTTAGAATCATCAATTTTCAGGCTAATGTTTTTTATAATATTCTTTGAGCCGGAAGAAAAGGATATATTTTTTAGCTCTAGCATAGATAACATTCCCTCCTAAAAAATAAAGAAAATTTTATAAATACTCTTGTGTGCATAAATTTACATAAAACATTATTTAATTATAAATTCCGGCAGGAATAGTGTCAATAACATTCTCTGGATTTATTTTATAACTGGTTTTATATTCTTTTTTATCATAACCATGGAAAGGAAAAAATAAACAAAAAGTACAATTCCATTAGGCAAGACATAAGACCAAAAATTTTCGTTGATTATTGTTTCAAAAGAATAGAAACTTAAAATCAAAGAATAATCAAAAATATTTAAAAGTAATATGTTTTGGTCTACTACTAAGAGTAATATCAGCCAAAGAGCGATTGCAAAAAACAAGTTTCCATGACAGAAAAAATCACTAAAAGAAAACACAAATACTGCTTGTGCTAAAAACTTTGCTCCATCCAAAATAACAAGCCCGAAAAGAATCATCAGAAACGGCAATTTTTCTACTGACAGTATCTGATAAATCTGGGACATAACGAATCCATGAATCATAGCCGCATTGGCTATAACAAACAAAGTAAAATAAATAATAATACTAAGTATATACCAAAAGATACTAGTAAAAAAATAAGTGATAAAAAACGTCGTTCGTTTAATCTGAGGTATAAGCAAAAAAGTGGTCTCTCGATCTATAAAATTCCGATAAAATCGAATCAAAGGTAAAAAAATAACAGCAAAAACAAGTAGACTGCTAAAAAACACAAAAAGAAATATACCTATTGCAGCCCCCTCTATAAATCCCCAATAAATACTAGTATCTAGCAAATAAACAGAAACAACTAACAAACCATAAAATATAAAATATGATTTCCATGTTTTGGATAATTCATAGAAAAACAGCTTAGGGATCATCTTGATACACCTCATAAAACTTTTCGTCCAAAGATAAAGTAGTTCAAAAAATACGAACTTATATCAAAGAACTTCTATTTCTTTTCTAGCACTTCTGTAGGTTGAGATAACGAATGGATATTATCAAATCACTTTAAATCAATTTTATGCTTTTTCTCCTATTAAAAGATAAATAACCACCCTTTTTGAATAAAATTAGGTTTGTTTTTTCTAAATAAAAAATGACATCTAAGCATAAAAGCTCAGATGCCACCTAAAAAGCGGAGAAAGAGGGATTTGAACCCTCGCGCCGCTTGCGCGACCTACACCCTTAGCAGGGGCGCCTCTTCAGCCTCTTGAGTATTTCTCCTAAGGATTACTTCCCGTTTAGTATAACATTTTCCATCACTAATGTCAAACAGTAATCCATCTTGCAGTATTATCCTTCTGTAAGAAATTCGTCAATTCCTGCCCCAGACGGAATGATTGGATAAACGCCATACTGCTGGTCAATGACACATTCCAACAATATTGGCCCCTTTTCCTTGCTCATATTGTCTATTGCCTGAACTAAACTTTTTTTATCCTCAGCTTTAAAAAACTGGAATCCATATGCCCGAGCTAACTGATCGTACTTTATAGAGGAGTGATTGTCCGTTTGAGAATATCTCTTATTTTGGAACATTCTCTGCCATTGATAAACCATTCCCAGAACAGCGTTATTCAACAAAACAATCTTAATAGGCAATGCATATCTTGCAATCGTCTGCATTTCATTACAGTTCATGTGAAAGCTGCCATCTCCCGTAATCAGCACAACTTCCTTTTCTGGATGTGCAATTTTTGCGCCAATTGCGGCTCCAAGGCCATACCCCATCGTTCCAAGGCCACCTGATGTGACAAATTCATCAGAGCGATGGATGTTCCAATATTGACCAGCCCACATTTGATGCTGCCCGACATCTGTCACTAAGATAGTATTATTATGATATAGATGGTTTAACTCTTTTAATATATTTTCAGGAGAAAAGATCGCTTCATTTATCTGATTAACTTGATTTTTTAAAATATTTTTCAGATAGTCTTCTCTATGTTTTCTTTCTATACCATTAATGAGTGCAGGCAATATCTGTTTAAAGTCCCCCACAAGAGGCATGCAGTTTTGTATATTTTTATTAATTTCTGTTTCATCAATATCTACATGAATGAGTTTTGCTTTTAATACTGACGGCTGACTGATACCGCGATCACTAAAGCGAACACCAATAGCTAAAATTAAATCACTTTGCGCGACTGCCAAGTTAGCCTCTCTACTTCCATGCATTCCAATAAATCCAAGAGAAAGCCGATGACTTCTTGGAATTGTCCCAAGCCCCATAAAACTATTGACAACTGGAATGTCGCTTTTTTCTGCTAACGCTACTAGTAAATCTTCTGTATGAGATATTCGAATTCCGCCACCTGCATAAATTAAAGGCCGAGAGGCATGATTGATCATATCGATTACTTCTGGTAGATTCTGGATAAATTTGGATTCAACCTCTGCTTTTTCGTGGTTTATATGATCTGTAACATCAAATTCAAATTCAGATAACAATATGTTTTTAGGAATATCGATCAATACAGGGCCTGGTCGCCCACTTACCGCAATGTCCATTGCCTTTTCCAGAGTTTCCTGCAAGTTTTCAATTTTTTTCACTAGAAAGCTATCCTTTGTAATTGATAGGGAGATACCAGTTATGTCAATCTCTTGAAATGCATCTGTCCCTATCATTCCCTCCGGCACCTGTGCGGTGATTACCAAAATCGGCACTGAATCCATAAAAGCTGTTGCCATTCCCGTGACGGTATTTGTAGCGCCTGGTCCAGCAGTTGCAATAAAAACACCCAGTTTTCCTGAAGTTCTAGCATAACCATCGGCTGCATGAACTCCATTTTGTTCATGGGCTGGCCGATACACCTGCAATTCCTTCTCATCATATAAAGCATCAAAAAGAGGAATAACACTCCCTCCAGGATAACCAAAAACTGTCGTTACACCTTTTTTCTTCAAAGTTTCTAAGACAATTTTACTACCAGTCATTTTCACTTTTCTTCACCTCACATCACCTCTGCAATCTCTGTAACTTCCGCTATTTTTTCCATTTGTAGCAGCGCCTTTTGGAACATGATCCCGCCCTTATCATCATAAATAGTCACAAACATTTCTGCAATATTTTCTCCTACTTCTTTCATTGAAAAACCATCTATCTGAAACTGCTTTCTGCGCAAAGTTGTTAATACTCTTAATGCACTATCTAACCCATTGATTTTCATACCCATTGTTCTATTCATCATTCTATCTCCCTTTCTCCGGTCCCAACCTGAGTGTCAGTGGAAATAAAAAAACCTTTCACCTCTACATATAATTCGAATTATATGTAGAGGTGAAAGGTTTTCACGGTACCACTCTACTTTACGGTAAAATTACCGCCTCATTCAGGTCGAAAACACACTATGTTTTTTGAACCCTATCCCTATAACGCGGGCTAACGTCCTGATTTACTCATTTCTTTTCTACCAGGAAGCTGCAGAGTGATTATTACACAGAATATTTTTACTGATTTGCACCAAACATCAGCTCTCTGAAAAAAACTTTTTTCTGTCTTTCTCTCTGTCACTGCTTTTCATAAATTTATATTTTTATATTAGTATAATCAAAAGTCATCAATTTGTCAATACTATTTCTTCTAAAAAAAGCCGGTGTCATCCGGCTTTATTGATTGTTTTCATCTGCTACACGATTTTCTTTTATCGAATCATCAACAGTCCCATCATCGTTGTCTTCCATTTTTTCAATGTCAATATCCTCATTTTCCTCGACCGACTTCTTATCTTCGTCACTCTGATTCTCTTCTATCTTTTCTGGCAAACGATTTGCCTGTTTTAATATATCTTCCACAAATGCTTCTGTCTCTGTTTTAGGATCAAAATGATGTTCTTCTGGTTCTTCTTCTGTAATGACCAGAGGTTTTACGACTTTATACTTTCTCACAGGCCGATCTATAACAATTTTCATATCCATTGGTTGATATGTAGCTTTTCTTGCTTTATCAATGGCCTCAACCTCTTCGTCAGATAGCGTATAAGGACTGACTCCCCTCTGAATCGGTTTTGCATAAGTAAAAGACCCTGTTCTACTATGAATGCCGTTAAATACAACACCATCATCTCTTCCATCTAAGATTGCCACTGAAAAGCAGAGATTACCACCCATTTCATCAAAAGGATTATATCGGACAACACCAACTTTCTGAACACAATATTGCATATTTTTGTTCATATCTTCAGTCATTTTATAAATTTCATTATACTTATTTCGTATAGCTTTTACTTCGTTCGCATAATCTTCAATTTTCTGTTCCAGACTTACTGGATCATCATCGGAATTATCCTCAAGAAAAAAATCCAATTTCTTCTTCAGTTTGCTGTTCTTCACCCAAAGTGCAAAGAGAAATAGCGCGAGTAACACAATTGCAGCTATCATCCCTATCAAAATCCACGGTAAATTTGATTGTATCCACGCAGTCATCTGATTCAATGTTATTTCCTCTTTCTTTACTGAACTGTCTGTTTCATAATCCCCATAATTCTATCTAAATCTTCATCAGAATAGTATTCTATTTCTATTTTTCCTTTGTTCCTTTTTTTGCTAACTTTTACTTTTGTACCAAAGATACTCTTCAATTCGTTTTCTATAAAACGATATACGCCATTCTGCTTCTCTTCTGTTTTTTCTTCAACTATATTGTCCTGTGTATTAATTCGTTTCACAAGAGTCTCCGTTTGTCTTACATTTAGTTCCTCTTCAATCACTTTTTCTGCCAACTCATATTGAAGATCACCATTTTCTACAGACAGTAAAGCCCTTGCATGACCTCCAGTGAGTTTTCCTGAAATTACAAATTCTTTTACCCTCTCATCCAGATGAATTAAGCGCAAACTATTGGCGATTGCAGATCTGCTTTTCCCCAGTTTAGCCGCTATTTCCTCTTGGTTCAAATGACAAGTCTCAGAAAGCTTTTGATAGCTTTCCGCCTCCTCAATGGCATTTAAATCCTCTCTTTGTATATTCTCAATCAAAGCAATCTCAAATGCTTCTTTCTCCCCCATTTTTTTAATAATAACCGGCATCTTCGTTAATCCTGCAATTTTTGCCGCTCTCCATCTTCTCTCCCCTGCAATGATACTATAGGAATCCCCTTCTTTTCTGACAATAATTGGTTGTACAATGCCATATTCTCTAATCGAGGATGCCAATTCTTCAAGCCCTTCTTCTTCGAATTTTTTTCTTGGTTGCTGTCTATTAGGTTCAATTTTATTGATATCAACTTCAAATGGTCCAGTTTTTCCTTTTTCAGAAAGATCTGTCAACTGAGAATTGATTAGAGCCTCCATTCCCAAGCCTTTTGACCCCAAACCTCTTCTGGGTACAGACATTTAACTCCACTCCTTTTCTATTACTTCCTCTGCAAGTAACGCATAGCTTTCAGCACCTTTTGACTTTGGATCATACAAAGAGATAGGAAGTCCATGACTTGGCGCCTCACCAAGACGAACATTTCTTGGTATAATCGTCTGATAAATATGATTGCCCACACTTCTTTTAATCTCTTCTACGACCTGCATAGACAGGTTTGTCCGTGCATCGTACATAGTAAAAACAATTCCTTCCATTTCAATCGATGGATTTAATCGTTCTTTTACTAAACTGATTGTATGCAAAAGCTGTTCCAATCCTTCTAATGCATAATACTCACATTGAATTGGCACAAGTACAGTATCAGACGCTGTCAAAGCATTAATAGTAATTAAATTGAGCGATGGAGGACAGTCCAATAAAATAAAATCGTAGTTATCTTTAATTTCTTTCAAACTATCTTTCAAAATAAATTCTCTTTCTTCTCTACCAATCAGTTCTATCTCTGCTCCCGACAAGTCCATATTAGAAGGAATTAAATGTAACCTATCAACACATGTTTTTAAAATCAGAGCATCAATTTTCTTTTCCCCTAACATTAAATTATATAGGGTATATTCAATCTCGTTTTTTTCCATTCCAAGCCCACTGGTAGAGTTGCCCTGCGGGTCTGCATCAATTAAAAGCACTCTTTTTCCCGCTTGTGCAAGACAAGCAGATAAATTTACTGCTGTAGTAGTCTTTCCCACGCCGCCTTTTTGATTGGCAATGGAAATCACTCTAACTCTTCCCATATGCTTTTTCTCCTTTTTTGACTATTGTTGTATTTCATTCTAACACAATTTATCTAGAATTAAAACAGTAATGTTTCACGTGAAACAAAAAAACTCAAAAAAGAGAATGTTTCACGTGAAACATTCTCTTTTCTTCTATTTGTTTAGAAAAACAGGCAATGCATGATGTATTAAATCAATCTCCACCGGCATGTCTGGTCCATCCTCACCATCTAAATCTAAATGGCTAAACTGTTTTGGATCCTTCATCAAACACTCTAATTTTATATACTTATCTCTAAAATAAATAACATTAGGATCTCCAATATGCTCCCCACGAAGTATCTTTAAAAACAACACTGCTATTTCATAGACTGGTTTTGCTTTAATCCCAATAAAATCAAAGTAGCCATCGGAAACAGATGCAAAAGGAGCTAACATGTTAAAACTTCCTGCCCCTGCACTATTCAGTACCAAAAAAAGATAGACATCATCTTCTATCACTTCTTTCGAATTTGTAATTCGAATAGGGATCGGAGAAAAATTCGGAATGGCTTCGATTCCTTTAATATAGTACGCTAATGTTCCCAATGCATTTTTAAAGTCATTGTCAATTTTATTGGAAATATTTGCAAGTAAACCGCCGCCACAAACATTGATAAAGTATCTCTGGTTTGCTTTTCCAATATCAATCATTTTGGGACTCGTTTCTGTAATAATCCTGCAACAGTTTTCTAAATCTTGAATATTTAAATTTAAAAAACTTGCAAAGTCGTTGGCTGTCCCCGAAGGAATAATACCCAATGGTATTTTCAGCCCTCGCTTCATCAGTCCATTGACAGCTAGATTTACAGTTCCATCGCCACCAGACACCACAATAACATCATAATCCGGACTCATTTGGCTGATATGATCTTCTATATCCCCTTTTTTAATTGACCGAAAGACATGAACTTCAAACCCGCCCTCCTGAAAAATACGGATACAAACATCTAAATCAAACTTGAAACATTTGTTTCCTGAAAATGGATTATATATCAATTTCAACTTTTTCATATAGATCCCTCAATTTTTACATTTGTTCTGGCGCTTCAATTCCTAATAACTTCAACCCTGAACGAAGTATCATACGAACCGCAAATACAATTGCCAATCTTCCATTTTTTACGCTATCCTCACTGTTCATAATTGGATTATCGTGATAAAACTTATTGAACGCTTGAGAGATATCTACTAAATGTCTTGTAATAATATAAGGCTCATATTTAGATGCCGCATCTTTAATCTTATCAGGATATTCACCAATTAATTTGCAGATTGCCACAGATGCCTCATCTGTGATCGTGGAATATATGACAGAATTATCAAAATGATCTAAAGAATAACCTGCTCGTTTTAACAAGCTACACGCCCTTGCATGCGTATACTGGACATATGGACCTGTCTCCCCATCAAAATTGAGCATTCTACTCCATGAAAATACAACATCTTTTATTCTATTATTATATAAATCATTAAAAATAACAGCTCCAATTCCAACTTGTCTAGAAACTTCATGTTTATTTGGAAGCTCAGGATTTTTTTCTTCTATAATTGCTTGTGTTTCATGAATCGCTTCATTTAAAAGATCTTCCATTAAAACTACATTTCCTTTTCTAGTAGAAAGCTTACCACTTTCTAAACTTACAAGGCCAAATGGAATGTGTACCAGCTGATTTGCCCAGTCATAACCCATCTTTTCAATTACTTTAAACCACTGAGCAAAATGAAGATTTTGATCTAATGCGGTCAGGTATAGGCATTTATCAAAATGATACTTCTTTTTTCGATATAAAGCAGCTGTAATATCCCGTGTTGCATATAATGTACCGCCATCTTTTCTTATAATTAAGCAAGGCGGCATTTTTTCTTGCTCCAGATCAACAATTTGTGCGCCCTCGCTTTCAACCAATAACTTTTTATCTTTCAACTCTTGAACAACTGCATCCATTTTGTCATTATAAAAACTTTCCCCTGTAAATGCATCAAATTTCACGCCAAGAAGATCGTATACACGATCAAATTCTTTCATGCTGATGTCATAAAACCATTTCCACAGCCGCAACGCTTCTGTATCCCCATCCTGCATCTTCACAAACCATGCACGTGCTGTATCTTCTAACGAGGGATCTTTCTCCGCCTCTTCATGGAATTTTACGTAAATACGCATCAATTCCTGTATTCCTTTTTCCTCTACTTGCTCTTGACTGCCCCACAATTGATAGGCTGTAATCAGTTTTCCGAACTGTGTTCCCCAATCTCCCAAATGATTGATTCCTATAGAACGATATCCCAATTTCTCGTAAATATGGTATAAAGCATTGCCAATTACAGTAGAACGAAGATGGCCCACATGAAATGGTTTCGCAATATTCGGTGATGAATAATCAATGACAACTGTTTTTCCTTTGCCAATATCGCTACTTCCATAGGATTCTTTTTTCTCTAAAATATCAGATAAAACAGTCTGAACAAAGTATTCTTTATCTGCAAAAAAGTTTAAATAGGCACCCTTCACTTCAATCTTTGGAAAATATTCAGTTCTTCCAATTTTATCTTTTAACTCCAACGCAATTACTGTCGGCGCTTTCCGCATAACCTTTGCGAGACGAAAACAAGGATAGGCATAATCTCCCATCTCTTTATTAGGCGGAACTTCTATCGCCTCATATATTTCTTCTGTCTTTATATCTAACGCCAATGCAATTGTCTTGGCAATCTCCATTTTAAAGTCCACAGTATTTTCATCCTTTCCATACTTTCTAACAGTATAACCTGTTAAACTAACTTTAATAAATTTAACATATTACCCTCCAAAAATCAACCAAATAGTGGCTATTTGGGGGAATACTATGTTATAATCTTATAAAATAATCCTGCTTCTCTCTCTACCTAAAAGAACTAGAGACTTTTTGAAAAATGAGGTGATATTTTCATGAAACGAAGAAAAAAAATAGGTATTGCGGCTAGTGTATGCTCCATACCCATTCTTGGAGCAGCTATCAATTTTCTCATGATTCATTTAGCTACAAATAAAACCATTGAAACAGCAGAAATGAAAGAATTTTTCCATTGGCGCCTTGGAAAAATTCATTACCTTAGAAAAGGCATAGGAAAGCCTGTGTTACTTATCCACGATATCCATTCTGGAATGAACTATAAACAGTGGTATAAAAATATTGATTCTCTATCTGAAAAATATCAAGTTTTTGCTCTTGATCTATTGGGGTTTGGTTATTCTGATAAACCTAAAATAACCTATACTGCTTATATGTATGGCTGTCTTATTAATGACTTTATTACGAATGTCATCCGCCGCCCTACCGCAGTCATCGCCTGCCGATACTCCAGTATTTTTGTTCTTTCAGCCTATGCAGTTCATCCACAAAACTTTAAAAAACTATTTTTTATAGAACCAAAAGGATTTAGTGAAACACTGCCTCGAAATACAGATCAAATAAGAAAATTTATTGTTACAGTTCCAATTCTTGGTACACTCTTCTATAATTTAAACGCAAGAAAAACTGTATACAATCAATACCTCAGCGATCAAGTTTATTGGGGCTCAGAGGCAATGTGTGATTCTCCTCTTGCTGTATCCATGTATCATTCATCCCACTACCAAGGGTATGGCGCCAAATATGCAACAGCGTCCTTTGCAACAAATTTTATGAATCTTTCAGTGAAACATATCTTTTCTTCCATAAGGATTCCATTATTTGTTAGCTGGGGAGAGCAAATTTCACTAGAACTTAAAGATGAGATGGAGGCTTTAACAAAAATGAATCCTCACGGAGAATATTTTATTTTTGAACAGAGCAAACATCTACCCAATATAGAAAACTCAGTTAAATTTAATCAATTAATCAAAGAATTATTTCATTAAAGGAGCGCACAACATTGGATCAAAAAGAATTTTTAGAAGCTTATCAGATGAGATTAGAAACTTTGCTGAAAAACAGTCCCAACAAAATTATCAGCATGATTCAGCCAAAGTTGGAAAATGTCAATTTTGAAGAACGTATCATGACAACAAAGTATGAGACGAAAAACTGGGAGATGAATGACTATAATATTCTCCATGGCGGTATATTAGCTACCATCATAGATACTTCTATGGGAATGTATTCTTCCGTTTTGTCTGGAGGTTCTCTTGTAACAACCGTCTCTCTTACACTAAACTTTTTAAAACCAATCCCCGAAGACTGCTCGCTTCTTGTAAACGCCAAAGCAGTTTCAGTTGGAAAAACTATTATCAGTATGTCTGCTGAAGCAATCATTCAAGAGACTGGAGCAACCGCAGCAAGTGCAGTAGGCACATTTATGGTACTGAAAAAACCATTGGAAGGACAAAAATAAAAAACCAAGTAAATTTACTTGGTTTTTTAAATAACTTCTTTTTCTCGTTCTTTGTTTTGATATGGTAAATCAATTACAATTTCATATCCATTCTCGGTCTCATTGACACGGCACTCTGTCTCATATCCAGAATTTTTCATAATTTCTAAGGAATGTCGTATTGTATTGATAAATAATCTCACATCATGAAACGTATGTTTAACCCGCTGCCCTTCTTGGATGGTCATTTCATTTTTCATCTTATTTTGCATTTGACTTACTAACTCTTCCGTCTTTTTTACGTTCAGTTCCTGTTCTGCCACTTGGCTTAAAACGTACATTTGGAGTTCTGGGTCAGGTAAACGAAGTAACGCCCGAGCGTGACGTTCTGATAACTTTCGGTCAACCAAAGCCTTTTTCACTTCCTTAGGAAGCTTTAAAATCCTCAGCTTATTGGAAATTGAAGATTGACTTTTTCCAGTCTTTAATGCAATCTCCTCCTGGGTCATCCCATAATCTTCCATCAAATTTTGATAACCTTCAGCTTCTTCCAAAAAATTAAGATCCTGCCTCTGTAAATTTTCAACCAATGCATAGACAGCACTTTCTCTATCGCTGGCTTCTATGATCATCGCAGGGATCTCCGTACAATCGGCCATCTTGGCTGCTCTCAGGCGTCTTTCTCCTGCAACCAGCTCATAACTACAGCCATGGATTACTCGCACGCTAATTGGCTGCATCACACCATTTTGTTTGATCGAATCTGCAAGCTCCTGCAAAGATGCAAAGTCAAAATACTTCCGTGGTTGATATGGATTAGGACGAATCTCATTTACATCCAACATAATAATTTTGGTCTCTTTCTTTTTTGACTTCCAATCAGGTAGTTTCAACAAATTTTTCATGCGTAAAATCCCCTTTTCTCCTAAATTGTGATAACTCCTCCAACTATTGGAATTATAACATAGGTAAGAAACAAGGATTCTATAAAAAAACAATCAAATTCCGTCAAAAGATTACAAATTATTATGATTTTATAGGATTTTTTGTTACTTTACCAGCCTTTCTTGGATATTTTGCCGGCGTATTTTTTTCTTTTTTGATTATAACAATACTACGTGTCATCTCAGTTTGATATAATTGTACTTTTTTAACTTCTACTATAGTTCCACCTAAAAGATCAATCGCCTTCTGTGCTCCCTGAATTTCTTCCTGTACGTTAGGGCCTTTCAAAGAAATAAAATATCCACCAATTTTGACAAAAGGCAAACAATATTCTGATAAAACAGCCAAATCAGCTACAGCCCTGGAAACACAATAATCATAGATTTCTCGAAATTCGTCTAAATGTCCAGTTTCTTCCGCTCTAGCATGAATACAACGGACATCCTTTAATGATATTTGGCTTACAACTTCCTCTAAAAAATTAATCCTTTTATTCAGGGAATCCAAAAGTGTTAGTTTTATCTGAGGAAATGCTATTTTCAATGGAAGCCCTGGAAATCCAGCACCTGTACCTACATCAATAACCGAACATTCCTTTTTGAAATCACCTGCAGTGGCAGCTGAGACTGAATCAATAAAATGTTTTTTCATGACTTCCTCTTCCTCGGTAATCGCAGTCAAATTTATTTTTTCATTCCACTCCAATAAAAGTTGGTAGTACCTTACAAACTGGTCTAATTGGCTTCCATTTAAAGATACTTGAAAACTCTGAAAACCTTTTGTTAGAAGTGCTCTACTCTCCATCATATTCTCCTCTGATAACAAACTTGTTCCTCACAATCCTTACATGCTACTATTTCTATATCTAATCGCTACAGAAGGGGTTTACTCAGTTTTCTGATCTTCGTTTTCAATCTTTCTCCCCTTATTTTGTTCTAAATGTATCAGCAAAACAGAAATATCTGCTGGTGATACTCCTGTAATTCTTGAAGCATGTCCAATGGATGTTGGACGAATTTGAGACAATTTTTGGATAGCCTCCAAGCGCAATCCTTTCATTTGCGTGTAATCAATATCTACTGGTATAAGACGCTTTTCCAACTTCTTAAACTGCTGCACCTGATTTAACTGCTGCTTAATATATCCTTCATATTTAATTTTAATTGCAGCCTCTTCCTTCACTTCATATGGCAGGACAGGTCTATGATCGTCAATAACAGCCAATTTTTCATAATTTAATTCTGGCCTCCGGAGAAGTTCTGCAAGTTTAGCGCCCGATTTTAACAGGGTACTTCCATTCTCTTCTAAAAACGACTGTACTTTATCTGTTGGCGCAATTACAGTGTTTTCTATTCGTTTTACTTCCTGGGTAACCATACGCTCTTTTTCTAAAAACTTTTCGTAGCGCTCCTTTGATATCAATCCAATTTCATATCCTTTTGCTGTCAAACGCTCATCTGCATTATCCTGTCTTAAAAGCAAACGAAATTCAGCTCTTGATGTCATCATGCGGTATGGTTCCTTTGTTCCCTTTGTCACAAGATCATCGATCAACACTCCAATGTATGCCTCTGAACGATCTAAAATCAAAGGCTCTTTATTCATAATATACATTGCAGCGTTAATTCCACCAATCAGTCCTTGTGCTGCTGCCTCCTCATAACCAGAACTGCCATTAAACTGTCCTGCACTGAAAAGACCAGCAATCTCTTTAAACTCCAAACTCAACTTCAACTGTGTTGCATCAATGCAATCATACTCAATCGCGTACGCTGTTCTCATAAACTCACAGTGTTCTAAACCGGGGATGGTACGGTACATTTTTAACTGAACCTCTTCCGGCAACGATGTAGACATTCCCTGGACATACATCTCATTGGTGTTTTCTCCCTCAGGTTCAACAAAAATTTGATGTCTATCTTTGTCTGCAAACCGAACAATTTTATCCTCTATAGAAGGACAATATCTCGGGCCTGTTCCTCGAATTACACCAGCATACATCGCTGACCGATGAAGATTCTCCCGTATAATCTGGTGTGTTTCGCTGTTGGTGTAAGTAAGCCAACAAGGAATCTGGGTACGTTTAATATCTTCTGTAGAATTTTCAAAAGAAAACGGAACAATCGTAGGGTCTCCATCCTGCCGAATCATTTTAGAAAAGTCAACACTTCGGCTATCTATTCTTGCTGGAGTTCCTGTTTTAAAGCGGTACAGGCGGACACCAGCATCTAACAGGCTTTGACTTAATTCATTTGCCGCCATCATTCCATTGGGGCCACTATGGATAATGGTTTCTCCATAGAGACATCTAGCTTTCAGGTACGTGCCTGTGCACAGCACAACCGCCTTGGCACGAAATAGTGCATCCGAACTAGTAATAACCCCTTGTATTCTGCCATCTTCAATGACTAATTTCGTTACTTCTGCCTGTTTTATTTTTAAATTCTGTGTATTTTCTAAAGTACGCTTCATTTCCTCAGAGTACCTTTTTTTATCTGCCTGCGCACGCAAAGAATATACAGCAGGACCCTTTGCGGTGTTCAGCATTTTTATTTGAAGAAACGTTTTATCAATATTTTTTGCCATCTCTCCACCAAGCGCATCGATTTCGCGAACCAAATGCCCTTTGGAACTCCCACCTATATGAGGATTGCATGGCATCATACCAATACTATCCAGATTAACAGCAAAAATAATTGTGTTCATTCCCAGTCTTGCAGCCGCTAAGGCTGCCTCACATCCAGCATGACCAGCACCTACGATTATGACATCAACGGAATCCGCTTCATATACCATCTATTAAAACCCTTTCTGTTTGTTTACTTTTGATATTTTTTTCTTTCTGTCTCATAAAGATTATTACCTTCACTATCAATAATTACGATGACAGGAAACGCCTCTACTGTCAGCTTATGAATTGCCTCTGACTGAAGATCAGAATAGGCCAACACTTCGCATTTTTTTATATGGCTAGCTAAAAGAGCCCCAGCTCCTCCTGTAGCACCAAAATATACAGCATGATTTCGTTTCATCGCTTCAACAACATCTGCATTTCTTGCGCCTTTTCCGATCATCCCTGTCTCCCCCATATCCAACAGCCGTGGTGCATAAGCATCCATCCGGCTTGAAGTTGTTGGGCCTGCTGCACCAATCACCTCTCCTGGCTTTGCCGGAGAAGGGCCAGCATAGTATATGATCTGATTTTTGATATCAAACGGAAGCGTCCCTGTCCGATCATACTCCTCCAACATTCTTTTGTGCGCTGCATCTCTTGCAGTATATATAATACCAGAAATCGTTACAATGTCGCCTGCTTTAAGCTTCCTAGCATCCTCTTTTGTCAATGGCGTATTTAGATGATAATTCATAGACTCTATCCTCCTTTAAATATATCGTTCTACATGGCGTGTCACATGGCAACTAATATTCACAGCGACAGGCATTCCAGCGATATGAGTTGGATAAGTCTCAATGTTGATGCCAAGGACAGTCGTTCTTCCCCCAAGACCTTGTGGCCCAATTCCCAAAGCATTTGTTTTCTCCAACATTTCTTCTTCTATAGCACGAATATGTTCTTTCTCAGAATGGCTTCCAATTGGCCTCAGCAATGCCTTTTTTGCCAATAATGCACTCTTTTCAAAGTTACCGCCTATTCCCACACCAACAACCATAGGAGGACAAGGATTTGGTCCTGCCAAAGACACAGTTTCTAGAATTGCTTTTTTTACACCTTCTACACCTTCTGATGGTTTACACATATAAATCCGACTCATATTCTCGCTGCCAAACCCTTTTGGAGCAACTGTAATTTTCAGTTGATCTCCTGCCTTTATTTCATAGTGAATTACAGCTGGTGTATTATCTTTTGTGTTAACCCGTATTAAAGGATCTGATACTACAGATTTTCTTAAATATCCTTCTACATATCCTCTTCTCACACCTTCGTTAATGGCGTCTTCTAATAAACCACCACAAATATGTACCTCTTGCCCTAACTCAACAAAAATAATTGCCATTCCTGTATCCTGACAAATCGGCAAATTCTTTATTTTTGCTAAATCTGCATTTTCTGTTAACTGATTTAAAATCTCATTACCAATAGGAGACTCTTCCCTTTTCTTAGCCTCTTCCAACGCCTGATAAACGTCTTGATTTAACACAGTGTTAGCTTCCACACACATTTCACTTACATTTTTTATGATATCTTGTACAGATATTTCTCGCATATGAAACCTCCTTTTATAAACACAGTTTTAAGTCGAAAAATCCCTGTTTTCACAGGGATTTTTTCTTATTCCTCTTCGTTATCTATCTCTAAATCATCTATCGGCAGTGAATTTTCTTCTTCAGAAATTTCCGCCTCCAAATCCTCTTCAGAGATCTTCGCAGCACCTACCACAGACACATTCTCATCAACATTGATTAGTTTTACTCCTTGAGAAACCCTTCCAAAAGATGAAATATCAGAACTCCTTAAACGAATAATAACACCTTCTGATGTAATAAGCATTAGCTCCTCATTCTCACTAATCAGCATAGAAGCAATTAATGATCCTGTTTTTTCTGTGAGCTGATGTATTTTAACACCTTTTCCTCCACGGAACTGAAGATTAAATTCGCTAGCATTCGTCTTTTTACCATAACCGTTTTCTGTAACATTCAGCACTTGGCTATTCTCCTCAATGACGAAAGCAGATACAACTTCATCGTTTTCATTTAAAGTGATTGCTTTTACTCCCGTTGCTACTCTTCCCAATGCACGGGCATCACTTTCATTGAATCGAATTCCCATTCCTTTCTTTGTTGACACAAAGATATCCTTTGTTCCGTCTGTAATAAATACTGAAATTAAAGCATCGTCTTCTCTCAAATTAACAGCCGCTAAACCGCCTTTTCTTATATTAGAATAGCTCATTAAATCTGTTTTCTTAATCAAACCATTTTTCGTAATCATAACTAAAAATCTATCTTCAGTAAATTCACTTAATGGAATCACTGCAGTAATTTTTTCTCCAGGATCAATTTCCAGAAGATTTACGATAGAAATTCCTCTTGCAGTTCTTCCGGCTTCTGGTATCTGATATCCCTTTGTCTTATAGACTTTTCCATGGCTTGTAAAATAAAGGATAATATCATGGGTAGAGCTTAAGAAAATATCTTTCACAGCATCTTCATCCCTTGTCTGCATTCCGATAATACCTTTACCGCCACGATTTTGACTCTTGTATGTCGCTAATGGTGTACGTTTAATATAATTTAAATGTGTCATTGTGATGACACTCATCTCTTCCTCAATTAAGTCTTCTAAATCGATCTCGCCAGGATTATCAATGATCTTTGTTCGTCTTTCATCACCATATTTATTTCTGACGGCCATCAGTTCATCTCTTATGACACCTAAAAGAAGATTTTCATCTCCAAGAATTGTCTTATAATATTCTATCTTTTTCATCAGATCTTTGTATTCCGCATCAATCTTTTCATGCTCTAGTCCTTGCAGCCTTCTTAACTGCATTTCAAGAATAGCCTGTGCCTGCTCCTCAGATAACTGAAAACGCTCCATCAAACGTTCTTTTGCATCATCGTAACTTGTACGAATAATACGAATAACTTCATCAATATGATCGATAGCAATCCGCAGCCCCTCTAAAATATGAGCTCTTTTTTCAGCCTTATTTAGATCAAACTTCGTCCTTCTTGTAACAACTTCTTCCTGATGTTTAATATAATGATGAAGAATACTTTTCAGGTTCAATGTTTCCGGCTTGCCGTCAACCAAAGCAAGCATAATAACCCCAAAGCTTTCTTGCATTTGTGTATATTTATACATCTGGTTTAAGGTCACATTAGCATTGGCATCTTTTTTTAACTCAATGACAATACTCATACCATTGCGGTCTGACTCATCACGAAGATCACTGATTCCCTCAATTCTTTTTTCTTTTACCAAATCAGCAATTTTCTCTATCAATTTAGCTTTATTAACCTGATATGGAATGGAAGTGACCACAATTCTTTCTCTTCCATTTGGCATTGTCTCAATATCAGCTTCGGCACGAACAATCACCTTTCCACGGCCTGTTCGATAAGCCGCTCTAATGCCACTTCGTCCTAAAATTGTAGCACCTGTAGGAAAATCAGGTCCTTTAATAATTTCTATCAGCTCTTCAATATCCGTTTCTCTATTTTCATTTACACGATTATCAATCATGAGAATAATGCCATTAATGACTTCTGTCAAATTGTGTGGCGGAATATTTGTCGCCATACCAACAGCGATTCCAGAAGAACCATTGATTAAAAGATTAGGAATTCTTGCAGGAAGGACTAACGGTTCCTTTAAACTTTCGTCATAGTTTGGGCCAAAGTCTACTGTATCTTTTTCGATATCAGCGATCATTTCCATAGAGATTTTTGACATTCTAGCTTCTGTATAACGCTGTGCCGCTGCGCCGTCTCCATCAATGGAACCAAAATTTCCATGGCCATCAACCAGCATATATCGCATAGAAAAGTCCTGTGCCATACGTACCATCGCCTGATAAATAGAGCTATCTCCGTGAGGATGATACTTACCCATAACTTCACCAACTATACGAGCTGACTTTTTATATCCCTTAGAAGGATCTAAATTTAAGTCATTCATTGCATATAAAATCCGTCGGTGCACTGGTTTCATTCCATCCCTGACATCAGGCAAAGCTCTAGCGACAATAACGCTCATTGCATAATCAATATAGGATTTTCGCATTTCCTCCTCAATATCGACATCGACAATCTTGTCGAATTGTTTTTCTTCGTCCATTCGAAACGTCCTTTCCAGTTAGCATAAGTTTTATTCTGCTTATTTTTATAGCTTTAGATATCCAAATTGGTTACAGACTTCGCATATTCCCGAATAAATACTCGGCGTGGTTCTACCTTGTCCCCCATTAACTGTGAAAAAATCTCATCCGCAGATATAGCATCATTAAGATCTACTTTTTTTAAAATTCTGTGTTCAGGGTCCATCGTTGTGTCCCAAAGCTGAATTGGGTCCATCTCACCTAAACCTTTGTATCTTTGTACTTCTTTAATACCATCTCTCCCAATTTGACCATACAGACTTTCCAATTCTACATCATCATAGACATAATAGTGATCTTTTCCCTTTGCTACACGGTACAGAGGCGGCTGAGCAATATAAATTTTTCCTTCCTCAATCAAAGGTCTCATATAACGATAAAAGAATGTTAGTAGAAGCGTTCTGATATGTGCTCCATCTACATCGGCATCTGTCATAATAACGATCTTATGATACCTCAGCTTCGTCATATCAAAATCTTCTGAAATTCCAGTTCCAAAGGCAGTAATCATGTTTTTGATTTCTTCACTAGAAAGCATACGATCAAGTCTTGCCTTTTCTACATTTAAAATTTTTCCTCTTAAAGGTAGAATTGCCTGCGTTTTTGGAGAACGAGCCATTTTAGCAGAACCTCCAGCGGAGTCCCCCTCAACTAAATAAATCTCACAATTGATCGGATCTTTATCTGAACAATCTGCCAATTTGCCTGGCAGCCTAGCATTTTCTAATACACTTTTACGACGAACAAGTTCCCTAGCTTTTTTGGCTGCATCCCGAGCACGAGCTGCAATCATTCCCTTTTCAAAAATAACCTTAGCTAAATTAGGGTTTTCTTCAAGGAAGTATGTTAATTTTTCACAGACAACAGCTTCAACCGCTGCCTTTGCCTCACTATTTCCTAATTTTGTTTTTGTTTGACCTTCAAACTGAGGTGATTCAATCTTCACACTAATTACCGCAGTAATGCCTTCCCTAACATCATCACCAGATAAATTTTTGTCTGCATCCTTTAAAATCCCAGTTTTGCGACCATAATCATTGATTGTTTTTGTGAGACCGGACTTAAATCCGGCTAAATGCGTTCCTCCGTCAGAAGTGTCAATATTATTTACAAATGTATAAATGTTTTCAATATATCCATCATTATGCTGAAAAGCCACTTCAACATCTACGCCATCTCTGACGCCCTCTGCATAAAAGATATCTTCATAAAGTGGAGCCTTATTTTTATTGATATATGCAACAAACTCCTTTATTCCGCCTTCATAATGGAATACATGATTCTGCTCCATTCCTTCTCTCAAATCTGATAAAGAGATTTTAAGACCTTTTGTTAAAAAAGCTGTTTCTCGTAATCTTTGCACCAACACATCATAAGAAAATACTGTCTCCTCAAAGATTTCATCATCTGGTTTAAAATGAACATAAGTACCATGTTCCTGCGTATCACCTATAACAGTCAAATCTGTCTTTTTTTCGCCACGGGCATATCTTTGTTCATAGATTTTCCCATCAGTAGATACTCTAACCGTTAGCCACTCAGAAAGCGCATTCACAACAGATGCTCCAACACCATGAAGACCACCGGAAACTTTATATCCACCCCCGCCAAATTTGCCACCTGCATGTAAAATCGTAAATACTACTTCCACAGCAGGGATACCTTTTTGATGTTGAACACCGACAGGAATACCACGACCATTATCTTTGACTGAAATTGTATTATCAGGGTGAATCTGAACCTCTATTTCTGTACAGTATCCAGCAAGTGCCTCATCAACTGAATTGTCTACAATTTCATAAACCAAATGATGAAGACCTCTGGAAGAAGTTGAACCAATATACATTCCTGGCCGTTTTCGTACCGCCTCTAAACCTTCCAGGATTTGTATTTGATTTTCATTATACTCTGATGCCATTTTCAAACCTCTCCTTAAGCTTATCCCTTATAAAAGTACAAGATAAGAGTTTAGAAAATAAAACCGGACAAAAATCTCTGTCCGATCTCACAAAATTTATATAAAAAACTGACAACATAAATTTATTATAATTATACCATTTTTTTTGGCTATTCACAAGGCAAAATGAAACTTTTTTCCTATATAATACAGCTAAAAACATTGTATTTTAATTTCTGAATCAAAATAATTCATTTATATAAAAAAGCGAAATAATATCATATATTTTGTATATATTTACCTAAAATGAAAAGATAGCATATCAATATTGTCTCAGACTTTATTACAAAATAAATTTTTCACGAATAAAAGCACAAAAAAGATTGAAAAACATAAATGTTTTTCAATCTTTTCTTCACTATTTTTATTCGATTGAATCTGAAAAGAAATTAATATTAAGACATTCATTTCCTACAATTAACCTAAAAGACGGAAATCAAAGAGACATTAACTAATATTTTTCGACTTTTTGATAATTCTCCTAGTATTACTTTGATATAACACCATTCTTTACTTGATATAAATTTGTCTTAGACATATATTTTCTAATAGAATCCTCTATTCCTGTACAGGTAAGAATCGTCTGTATCCCAGTAATACTTTGCAAGAGATAAACTTGTCGGCTTTCATCTAATTCTGATAAAACATCATCCAATAGCAACACTGGCGTCGTTCCAACTTCCTGCTGAATCAGCTCTATTTCCGCAAGCTTTGCAGATAGTGCTACTGTTCTTTGCTGTCCTTGAGAACCAAAACTTTTTGCGTCTTTCCCTTCAATTAAGAAAAGTAAGTCATCTTTATGCGGTCCTATGGTTGTACTTCCCAAAATAATATCCCTCTCCAAATGAGACTCTAATTTAGATTCAAAATCATCAGCTACGGTATTTGGTAAGTACTTCAGTTCTAACGTTTCTTTTCCCCCTGTCATAAGATGATGCTGCTGTGAAGCAATCATCTCAATTTTGGAAACAAAACGTTGCCTTGCTACAAGAATACGACTGCCAAAGTCAATCAATTGCTTATCCCATAAATAGAAGGTATCTCTTCCACAACGACCTCTTGCTACCTGTTTTAGCAAAGAATTTCTCTGCTTTAAAATTTTATAATACTGCTGTAGATCATGATAATAGACATTGCTCAGTTGACAAAGCTCCATGTCCATAAAACGTCTGCGTTCTGACGGGCCACTTTTAATCAGTTGAAGGTCTTCCGGTGAAAACATAACAGCATGCAAAGTCCCAAATAGTTCTCCTAACCGTTTCATAGGCAATCCATTTACTGCAATACCTTTTCTTCCATTAGCCTTCAAGTGCACATCTATTCTATCATCATACTCATTTTTTTGTACCAGCATTTGTATATGAGATTCCTGTTGGCCAAATTGAATGAGATCACTATCCAAACGAGTTCGTTGGGATCGCCCTGTCGCACAAACAGAGACTGCCTCCAATATATTCGTCTTTCCCTGAGCATTCTCTCCATAAAAAATGTTAATTCCATGATTTAATTCAATATCCAAGGACGAAATGTTGCGAAAATTCATCAAAGAAATTCTTTTAATCCGCATATCAACCACCTAACGCATAATTATACAATATGTATATTTATGCATGGATATTTTCATATTTCACGATAAAATGATCCATACCATCGACCGCAATTTTATCCTGATCCCTAATCTTTTTTCCACGTTCAGAGGCCGTTATGCCATTAACTTTTACTTTCCCTCCTTCTATCAGAAATTTTGCTTCTGATCCTTGGTCTACACAACCTGCAAGCTTTAACAGCTGGTTTAACTTTATAAATTCTGTATGGATGACTATCTCTTTCATCAATTATCCCCTTCTTTACATCCTTAATGGCAGGATTAAATATTTGTATGAATCACCGTCTAACGGTTTTATAATGCAAGGACTTAATGATGTAGTAAATTGAATCAAAACTTTTTCATCATCAATTGCTTTTAAGGCATCAATTAAATATTTTGGATTAAAGGCAATATCTAAATCATCTCCCTCTGTATCCACTCCAATTTCGTCATAACTGGTTCCCATTTCTGTATTTGATGTGATTACAAGCTTGTTAAAAAGAATGCTCAGCTTTACCGGTGTTTTCCTTACGTCTCTAGAGATTAAGCAGGCACGTTCCAAACTGGAAATTAGTTCATTTTTATTCACTATAATTTTAGTTTTGCAGTCTTCTGTAAAACTTTGTTCATATTTAATAAATTCACCCTCCAGTAGCCTGGATACAACAGTACTTCCACCAATATCAAATAAAATATGTTTATCTGTAAAATATATAGATGCTTTTTCCTCTTCTTCAGATGATAAAATTTTAACAACTTCCGACAATGTCTTCCCAGGAACAATAACTTTAATTCCTTCATTCATAGAAGTAACTGGTGCTTTTTTATATGAGATTCGATAACCATCTACAGATACAACTTCCATAAAATTATTTTTTAATTCAATCAGTTCCCCTGTAAGAATCGGCTTTGACTCGTCTACAGCTATAGAAAAAATTGTCTGCCGAATCAAATTTTTTAAATCATTTTGCAGAATAATGATTTCATTACTTTTTTCAACCATAGGTAATGCTGGAAATTCATCTCCTGCTTGTCCCATAATTTTAAATTCTGAATTTCCACATTTAATTTCTGTTTTATTTTCTTCATCCACAGTGATAAAAACTTGATCTCCTTCTACCTTTCGGATGATTTCAGAAAATATTCTAGCCTCTAGTGCAACTGATCCTTCTTCTTGAATTTCAGAATCGATGGAAGCTGATTCGATTCCAAGTTCTAAATTGTTGCTTGTTAATTTAAATTCGTTATTGTGTGCCTTTAAAAGGATGCATTCAAGGATTGGAAGAGTTGTTCTAGTGGAGACAGCTTTTAATACTGTATTGATTGCATTTAATAAAGCATCTCTTGAACAAATTGTTTTCATATGTTGATATCTCCTTTATGTGTAGATATTAATAAATTAATAAATAAAATTCGTCGCAGTAGTAGTAGATGGTGTGAATTTGTGAATAGCCAATAAAATCCTTGAAAATCAAGGAAAAATGAGCTGGAAAAATTTGTGGATAATAATCAAATAAAAAGAGATTTATCCACAAATTTCACGATGGACGTTACAAAAATAAGTTGTCCACATAATATAAACAGCTTGTCTACAATAATTTTCACAGAAAGACATTTCCAGGATGTATAATACTATTGACCTTTGATTCTTTTTTCTAATTCTAATATTGTACTTTGTAATTGGCGATCTGCTTCAAGCTCTTTTTCAATTTTGCTGCACGCATGAATCACCGTTGTATGATCTCTACCACCAAATCGTTCCCCAATTTTTGGGAGAGAAATATCTAATAATTTTCGTGATAAATACATGGCTATTTGCCTTGGATAAGCAATACTCTTTGGTTTTTTACTGCCTCGAATATCTTCAGGACGTATATTATAGTAATTAGCAACAACATCCTGAATATATTCTGGTGTAATTTGAATGGCAGATTTCTCACTGAAGATATCTTTTAATGCGGATTCTGCAAGGGTTAACGTTATTTTTTGATTGGTTAATTTGGCAAAAGCTACAATTCTAGTTAATGCGCCTTCAAGTTCCCTAATGTTGGAGACAATAGAAGAAGCGATAAATGCCATAATTTCATCTCCAACTAAAATTCCCTCTGAATCGGCCTTTTTCCTTAATATTGCAATTCTTGTTTCATAATCAGGAGGCTGAATGTCAGCAATTAAGCCCCATTCAAATCTACTTCGAAGACGATCCTCCAATGTTTTAATTTCTTTTGGAGGACGATCACTGGAAATAATGATTTGTTTATTTGACTCGTGAAGATCATTAAATGTATGGAAAAATTCTTCCTGCGTACTTTCTTTTTGTGCAATAAACTGGATATCGTCGATGAGAAGAACGTCCATATTACGATATTTATTTCGGAAATCTTCGTTTTTATTATTTTTAATTGAATTGATTAATTCGTTGGTAAAAGTTTCACTGGTTACATATAAAACTTTCGTTTGAGGATTTTTTTCTAGGATATAATGAGCAATGGAGTGCATAAGATGAGTTTTGCCTAAACCTACACCTCCATACAAAAATAAAGGATTATAGGCTTTTGCGGGTGCTTCTGCTACTGCCAAAGAAGCTGCATGGGCCATACGGTTAGAATTGCCAACGACAAAAGAACTGAATACATAACGGGGATTCAGGTTAGATGGATATTCTGTCGGTTTAGTTGTATTATTCTGTGCTGTGTGACTGTTTTCTGAAGAAGAATCTTTTGTCACGATTTTAATGGTATATTCTTTGTGATCTACTTGAGATAATGCCGAAACTATCGCTGGAATATGGCGTGCTTCGAGAATTTCTTTTGAAAAGCTATCCGCTGTTTGAATGATAAATGTTGTTCCTTCAATACGCAGAGGAATTAAAGGTTTAAACCATGTATTAAAACTAACGGCTGAGGAAATATCTGCCTCTATAATGCGAAGCGCGCGATCCCAAATTTGGTTGACCTGATTCATAGTTATCCCCCTAATTGAAAAAAAGATCAATTTTTTATTATAAAAATGAAATAGTTATTCACAGATATTTTAGAAAAAAATGTTGATAAATAATAAAGCAGAATGATAATCCACATTAATAAAAAACTGTGGGAAAAATTATCCATAGGAAAAAATTAGTGATTTAAATGATTTATGGAAATAAATATAACTTATCCACAAAACTATCCACAACATGTGGATAAGTGGATTTCAACAACATAAAATTCTGTGAAAGATGTCCACAACTAGAATAATAATAGCAGAATGCATTCATTTTATCAATACAGGATTGTTATCAACATGTGGAAAAGTTGTAATATGACAAAATAATCTAAAAAAATCAAGCGAAATTTTCTTGACGTAGAGGGATTTATTTAATATAATACGAATAGTGCTTGCCTATAAGTAAGGGTAAACTATGCAATTTAATATGAGGAGGTGCAGCAAAGATGAAAATGACATTTCAGCCAAAAAAAAGACAGAGAAGTAAAGTTCATGGCTTTAGAAAAAGAATGAGTACAGCTAATGGTAGAAAAGTGTTAGCAGCAAGAAGAAAAAAAGGTAGAAAAGTGTTATCCGCATAAGTTTTATAAACTTAGAAGGTATGATGAGGCCGCGTTAAGTGGCCTTTTAGTTTATTTGTCTAGAATATTTTTGAGGCTTTTGTCCCGAAAGAAGGAATAAAAGTGAAAAATACAGATTCACTCAAAAAAAATTTCCAATTTCGTTACGTTTATAATCGAGGAAAGTCAATTGCGAATCGGCACTTAGTTATGTACGTGATTAGAAATGGTAAAACTAGTAACAGACTCGGTATTTCAGTCAGTAAAAAAGTAGGAAAAAGTGTTATTCGCAGCCGTGTAAATAGATTGATAAAAGAAAACTATCGACTGTTGGAAGACAATATAAAAATGGGTTATGATGTTGTTGTGATTGCCAGAGTTAATTCTAAAGACGCCACGTATCAGGAAATATCGAAATCTCTTTTAAACTTACTAAAAAAACACGGTTTATTAATTCAACAATCGTCTTAATTAGTTAATTAAAGTAAAGAGAGGGAAGTTTGTTGAGAAGGATTTTTTTATATATGATACGGTTTTATCAGAAGGCTATTTCACCATATTTAGGTAAAAATTGCAGATTTATTCCTACCTGTTCCCAATATGCGTATGAGGCCTTAGAAAAATATGGAGTAATAAAAGGTGGTTATCTTGCAGTCAGAAGAATATTGAGATGTCATCCATTTTCTAAAGGCGGATATGACCCTGTTCCATAATTAATTCTGGGACAATACTATATGATCAAGGAGGACATAAAGTGGAAATATCTTTACTGAATATGGGGGTATTATTGGCAGGTACTCCAGGTGTAATCGTAGGACCGATTGCAGATTTTCTTGGATTTATTTATAATATTATTTTTAATTTTATAGATGGTTTTATTTCACATGGTTCTTTGGGAGTAGCGATTATTCTATTTACAATTCTTGTAAAAGTCGTTTTGCTACCTCTTTCTTATCACCAGCAGAAATCATCTTATAAAATGCAAAAATTCCAGCCGGAATTAATGAAAATTAGGCAAAAATATGCCAATAAACGAGATCCTGAGTCTCAAAGAAAAATGGCTGTAGAAATGCAGGACTTTCAAAAGAAAAATGGGATTGGACTTGCTGGTGGATGCCTGCCTTTATTGATTCAGTTGCCAATTCTTTATGCACTTTTTTATATTTTTCAACAGGCCTATGCTTATGTAGATGTTATTGGTCAAAACTACCAGGCAATTACAGATGTTATTATGAGTATGCCTGTCGATGATAGAGTAAGCGTTTTTTATGATGTAGCAATGGCTAAAAAATTAACAATGGATTTAGCTGTTCCATCAGATATCATGGGACTTGTGAATGTAATTACAAATCAGGATTGGGCCAATATCTTGCCTCAAATGGGAAGTTTTGCCAGTCAGATTGAACCGTTGTTAGTTGAAAAAGTGAATTATGAGTTCTTTTTAGGAATCAATCTGGTTGCGAAGCCTGGATTTGGTTTCCCTGGTATTTTAATTCCTATTTTGTCAGCGTTTACGACGTATCTACAGTCCAAACTTATGATGAAAGACCAGAAAAATGATCCCAATAATCCAATGGCAGCATCTATGGGAATTATGACATATATGATGCCAATTATGATGGGCTTTATGACATTTTCAGTTCCATCAGGTCTGGGCTTGTACTGGACTGTAAGCAATATTTTTATGATGCTTCAGCAGTTTGGACTAACAAAATATTTCAAAGCAAAAGATAGGAAGGAATCAGAGGGGGCAGCGTAATGGACGAATTGGAACTAAGTGCTAAAACTAAGGAAGAAGCTGTGTCTGAGGCGTTAAAGCGGTTAGAAATTTCGGAAAATGAAGCGGAGATTACTATAATCGAAGAGGGATCAAAGGGGTTTTTAGGTGTCTTTGGTGCTAAAAATGCGATTGTTAGAGTAAAGAAAAAATATAATCCAGTAAAGCAGGCAGAAAGCTTTTTAAAAGAGATGTTTCTTGCAATGGGGATTATTGTCAAAATTGATACAAAACTAAAAGATAGACAAATGTTTATTACATTAAATGGCGATGATATGGGACTTCTGATTGGAAAAAGAGGACAAACATTGGATTCAATTCAGTATTTGGTAAATCTTGTTGTAAATAAAGGAAATTCTCCATATATAAGTATTACGTTAGACACAGAAAACTATCGGCAAAGGAGAAAAGATACGCTGGAATCCCTTGCATACAATTTAGCTAAGAAAGTAAAACAGACAGGAAAAAATGTTGTTTTGGAACCAATGAATCCTTACGAGAGAAGGATTATTCATTCTGCCCTTCAAAATGATCGTTTTGTGACAACTTATAGCGAAGGTGAAGAGCCATATCGTTATGTTGTTATTACATTAAAAAATAATAAAAACTAAAGTTGAAAGCCCGATACTTGTGATCGGGCTTTTGTTCCATGGATTTTAAGGAGAGGAAATATGAGTACAATAAATTTGGATGACTGGATTGCAGCGATTGCAACACCTGCTGGCAGCGGCGGAATTGGTATTGTACGTGTAAGTGGCAATGGTTGTATCGATCAGTGTGATTTAATTTTTCGTAGTAAAAAGGGAAAGAAGCTTTCTCAACAAAAAAGCCATACAATTATATATGGAACTATCATTGATCCAAAGACGGGAAAAGATGTAGACGAGGCACTGGTTAGTGTTATGAGAGCGCCTAATACTTATACAAAAGAAGATATTGTAGAAATTAATTGCCATGGCGGGACACTGGTAACACAAAAGGTATTGGAATCTGTATTAAACACCGGAATTCGGTTGGCCGAACCTGGAGAATTTACAAAACGTGCGTTTCTCAATGGAAGAATTGATCTAAGTCAAGCGGAAGCGGTGATGGATCTGATCAATGCAAAGACAGATTTATCAAGAGAATCTGCAATCGGACAGTTAGAGGGAGCTCTAAAACAAGAGGTAAGAAGTTTTCGACAAGAAGTCTTGGACATGATTGCTTCCATTGAAGCAGTTATTGACTATCCAGAGCATGATATTGAGGAAGAGACCTATGAAGTGATGGAGCAAAGAACAAAAAGTCTTTTGACAAAAACAGAAATACTGTTGGCTAATGCAGATAAAGGCAAGATGATTCGAGAGGGCATTCAAGCAGTTATTTTAGGAAAACCAAATGTAGGGAAATCATCGTTATTAAATTATTTATTGGAGGAAGATAGAGCAATTGTCACAGATATTCCAGGAACTACAAGGGATACTGTGGAGGAATTTGTCAATATTGCGGGTATTCCTGTTAAGATTATTGATACA
This sequence comes from Clostridiales bacterium, assembly GCA_018364635.1. GTDB lineage: Bacteria > Bacillota > Clostridia > Lachnospirales > Anaerotignaceae > JAGZLR01. The sequence continues at coordinate 85,087 of JAGZLR010000003.1, forward strand.
GCAGGGATTCATAAAACAACAGATATTGTCGAAAAAATAGGGGTTGAAAAATCAAAGGAATATGCACGGAAAGCGGATTTGCTGCTTTTGATGTTGGATGGCTCACGTTCTATGGACGAGGAAGATCGAGAGATACTACAGTTGGCAACGGTGAAAAAAACAATTATCTTAATCAATAAGATGGACTTAAATAAAAAACTGAATATAGAGGAGATAGAGAATTTTTCTGGAATAAAAGATATTATACCAGTCTCGATAAAAACAAACCAAGGAATGGATCAGTTAGAAAACTGTTTGAAGAAATTATTTTTTGAAGGAGAAATCGAGATTAATGGAGATGTTTTTGCTGGAAATACAAGACATAGAAATTGTCTATATCAGGCAAAACTTGCATTAGAACATACATTACAGACAATCATAACTAGAATGCCAGAAGATTTTATTTCAATGGACCTACAAGATGTAAATCGACAGTTAGGAGAAATTACTGGTGACAGTGTAGATGATGAAATTATAGATCGAATCTTTACAAAGTTCTGTTTAGGAAAGTAAATGAATAGGAGATAATTATGAAAAAAAGAACACTGTTTTTTGTGGTATGTTTCGTTTTTTCGCTATTCTTTTTAGTATCTTGTGGAGAAAATGGGGAAAGTAAAAATGCGATTGCTAGCGTATCTTCTTCAAGCAGTGAACATACTGTAGAGGAACTTGATACTTCAGAACCTGAAATCAAGCGGTTAAAAATGACGGTTGTCGGTGATCTTATGGTTCACAGCTATCAATATGAAGAGGCATATCAACCGGAGAATGGTACTTATGAGTTTACCCATAACTTCCAGGATATGAAAAAGTATTTTGACCAAGCGGATTTAGTGATAGGAAATTTAGAAACTGTTTTTGCAGGAGAAGAAATAGGTCCTCAGGATTTTCCTTGTTTTAATACACCTGATAGTTTTTTAGACGCAGTAAAAGAAGCTGGATTTGATATACTTACAACGGCAAATAATCATTGTATGGATCAAGGTTCGGCAGGCCTTATCCGAACATTAGATCAATTAGATCAAAGAGAGATTGCTCATATGGGAACATATCGTTCTATGGAAGAACAAGATCATATTTTAATAAAAGAAATCAACGGGATGAAACTAGCATTTTTATCATATACATATGGCACTAATGGAATACCAGTGCCTGAGTCATATTTTGTAAATCTGATGGATGAAGAAAGGATAAAAAAGGATTTACAGAAGGCAAAAGAGTTAAATTCAGATTTGATTATTGTTTTACCTCATATGGGGAATGAGTATGTAGAAGAACCAAACCAGACAATAGAAGGATGGGCAGATTTTTTCTTTGAAAATGGTGCAGATCTTATTTTTGCGAGTCATCCCCATGTTCTACAAAGAATGGAGAGACGGGAAATAACGAATGCAGATGGCACTACAAGGGAAGGATTTATTATATATTCTCTTGGAAATTTTATTTCTTCTCAAACGACTCCTCCTAGAAATGCAAGTATTTTGTTAAATTTGGAGTTGGAAAAGATTGGAAGTCAAAAGCCCGAGATAAAGAGAATCTCTTTTGTACCTATCTGGACACAATTTCGCAACAGCCAAAATGAAAATGATTTTGTGGTAAGATCAGTGTATGAGCGATTGACATTATCTGAGGAAGATCAAAAGAAGCAAATTCGACCAAAAGATATTACTAGGCTAAAAGAAATACATAAGGAGACAACCTCTTTATTTTTGCAAAAAGACATACCTTTAGATCAGATACAGGAGGAATATGACTTCTACGTAAGGGAAAAAACATAATCAGTTGAGAGATATTTTTGCTTAGAATGAACAATGATAGATGATAATTTCATAGTTACCAAAGTGATTTTTGATGAAAGACTTTGGAAGTTAGATGAATTAACTTTTTCAAAGTGATATATTTTAGGATTGACATCGTTTGTTGGAAACTTAGGAAATATACAAGAGTAAAAAAGTTTTGATTGTCTTAATGACAACAAAGATGTTTTGATGGTCTAGCATGAAAAAAGAGGGGATTAGCATGAAAAAAGTTATTGCAGTTTTACTATCATTAGTTATGGTTTTGTCGTTTGTTGGTTGTAGTGGTAGCGAATCACCTGCTGGTACTGGCAACACTGAACAGCCTATGTCCAAGGATGTTGGGAATATTCAAGATTCCACTATTGAGTCTGAAGAGGTAGAAGTAACTTTGCCTGCAATGTTTTTTGAAGACAAAACTGAAGAGGAAATTAAGGCAGTATTAGAGGACGATGGAATAAGTGACTACACTATTTATGAGGATGGTTCTGTTACTTATAAAATATCTAAGGATAAACAGAGGAAAGCTATGGAAGAAATGAAAGCTTCTATGGAGGATGTCATAGAAGAAATGACCAATGGAGAAGATGCTGTTACATCCTTCCGTCAGATTGAATATACTGATGATTTCTCTCAGTTTGATGTCTATGTGGATTCTGAAACCTATACCCCATGGGATAATCTATATGTCATGATATTTTATATGTCTGGCGTTAATTATCAGGCTTTTTCGGGCAAGGATATTAATGATATCGATGTGATTGTTAACTTTATTGATAGTGAGACGAAGGAGATTTTAAGTTCGAGTTCTTACAGTGAATGGTCTAAAGAAGTCGAATCCGAAGATTAATCTCTTATCATTGGATATTGGCAGAATGTCCGCATTTTTGGACTATTTTACAAATACTTTTATGGTTTGTATTTAGATATATTTGGAAGTAAGACACAGGATAGAATGGATGGTTAAATACAAAAAAACAGTATTTATTCTGTAAAAAAGTTGTATAACAGAAGACTTGGAGGTTACGATTAGTGGCCTCTTTCTGTTTATTGGGTGAAAGGATGTCATTTACTTTTTGGTGAGGCATAGAAATGATGAAAATAGTTCTTGACAGAATCGTTTATTTTTAGTAAAATGAAAAAGCATTTTGTGTGAGGCCTGAAATGTGGAGAAATACTCAAGAGGCTGAAGAGGCGCCCCTGCTAAGGGTGTAGGTCGCGCGAGCGGCGCGAGGGTTCAAATCCCTCTTTCTCCGGTGAAGAAAAGACACCTGATTTTTATCAGGTGTCTTTTTTGTTAACAAATATCTGAATGTTATTTTGTGATATACTGATTTAATTTGACTGTTTGGAGTGTGAGGAATCTTGGGTATAAAATATGATTATTTAGTACAGAAAAGAAATACTGAAAATAGTTTTGGAAAAGAGCTAGGAATTCAAGTTTTAGATATTCAGGAAGGATACGCAAAGTCAGAATTATGTATTGAGAAAAGACATGTGAATAATATAGGTTCTGTCCATGGAGGTGTAATTTTTACGATGGCAGATTCTTGTGCAGGTGCAGCTAGTTGGTCTTATGGAAACTATGCCACCACCATGGACTGTACAATCAATTACTTGAATGCTGCGATAAATAGCAAAAAGCTAATTGCGGAAGCAAAAGTAGTAAAGCATGGGAAGAGAATTATGGTAATTCAGGTGGAGATTGTAGATGAGACAGAAGAAAAAAAGGCAATTGCTACATTTTCTTTCTGTCAGTTAAATCAATCAATTTTTTAGAAATAAATTTATGGTGAGATAAAAAATATAGAAAAATATTTCGTTTTTCTTTTGTTTCTGCTATAATAAGACACTATAATTTGTTATGGAATAGGGGGATAAACAATGAAAATAAGAGATATTGTAAAGACGGGAAAAGTGACCCTTTCTTTTGAATTATTTCCGCCAAAAGTTGGGGCTCCATTTGCTCCAGTTGAAGATGCGGCAAATCAGATTGCAGAAATAAAACCTGAATTTATGAGTGTTACCTATGGTGCAGGCGGTGGAACAAGCCAAAATACTGTGAAAATAGCTTCCCACATACAAAACGATTTAGATGTTACAGCTCTTGCGCATCTTACTTGTGTATCATCAACAAAGGAAGAGATTTTCACAAGATTACAAGAGATCAAAAAAAGTGGGATTGAGAATATTTTAGCGTTAAGAGGAGATATTCCGGAAGATACTTCCTTTCCATCTCCTGGACAATATCAGCATGCTTGCGATTTAATTCATGAAATTCATTCCTTTGATCCTAATTTTTGTATTGGTGGCGCCTGTTATCCGGAAGGTCATCCTGAGTGCCTGCATAAAGAAGAAGATATTTTATATTTAAAAGAAAAAGTAGACTGCGGTCTTGATTTCTTAACGACACAAATGTTTTTTGACAACAACATTCTATATAATTTTTTATATAAAATACGGGAAAAAGGAATTACAGTTCCTGTTTTTGCAGGGATCATGCCTGTGACAAATGGTAAACAAATGAAGCGTATATTATCTCTTTCAGGTACCTATTTACCTACAAGGTTTAAGACAATTTTAGATGCTTTTGGCGATAATCCATTGGCAATGAAGCAGGCTGGTATTGCATATGCTACCGACCAGATTATTGATTTAATTGCAAATGGTGTGAGAAATATTCATATTTATTCCATGAACAAGCCTGATATTGCAAAAGCAATTGCTTGCAATATCAGCGATATCATAGGGTTAGACCAATGAGACAGGAAGTCATGCGTGAATCTCTCAGATATTTGGGGTTCGGGCGTAAAGTACCTGACGAAGCGATCCTTCAAGAAGTGCAGCATGCAATAGAGACCATTTACACTGCCTGCAATAGAAAGTATGTATACCAGATATTTCCTGTTCTTTTTCAAGACGACAGCCACTTTATTATTGGAAACATGAAGATTACAAGCAAAAATCTAGGAAAAAATTTAAAAGGGTGCCAGCAAGCAGTTGTGTTTGCAGCGACATTAGGATTGCAAGCGGACGTTTTAGTTAAAAGAGCTTCTCGTAGTGGTAATGTTAGTCAGGCTGTAATTTTTCAGGCTGCTCAGGCAGCAATAATCGAAGAATACTGTGATTGTTGTCAAAAAGAAATTCAAGGTCTGTTAGAGCGACAAAAACAATATCTTCGTCCAAGGTTTAGTCCTGGATATGGCGATTTTACCATTGAACATCAGAGAGATCTGACCCGATTACTAAATACACCAAAAACAATCGGCTTGACATTATCAGATCATTTTATTTTAATACCAACGAAATCTGTGACAGCGATTATGGGAATTACAAAAGAACAACAGTCTTGCCCGTTGAAGGGATGCGAAAGCTGTGAAAAAACAGACTGCCAATTTAGAAGAGGGTGAAAGACGATGGATATCAGAAAGTTACTTGGCAAAAGAATCATTTTTTATGATGGCGCAACAGGAACTTTTTTACAGGAACATGGTTTGGCAGCAGGAGAGTTTCCAGAATACTGGAATTTAACAAATCCAGAGGTCATTATAGAAATGCACCAAGGTTTTTTGGAAGCAGGAAGTGACATTATTTTAACAAATACATTTGGGGTCAATCGGTTTAAATTTCATTCAGAAGAGTTCAGTGTAAAAAATATTGTGACCGCTGCGGTAGAAAATGCGAAAAAAGCAGTCAAAAATTGTGGCCGCGAAGCGTTTATCTCTTTAGATATAGGACCAACAGGAAAACTACTGAAACCTATGGGAGACTTAGCATTTGAGGATGCATGTGACGCTTTTGGTGAAGTGATTAGAGCAGGTGTTCAAAATGGTATCGATTTGATTACGATTGAAACAATGAGTGATACTTATGAAATGAAAGCAGCTGTTTTGGCGGCAAAGGAAAACAGTGCTCTTCCTATTTTTGCAACGATGATCTTTGATGAAAAAGGAAAACTTTTGACAGGCGGTGATGTGCCGACGGTAGTAGCGATGCTGGAAGGGCTTGGTGTAGATGCCCTTGGCGTCAATTGTGGCCTAGGTCCAAGCCAGATGGAAAAAATTGTAGAAGAAATTTTACAATATGCTTCGGTTCCTGTGATTGTAAATCCTAACGCAGGGTTACCTAGAAGTGAAAATGGCCATACCGTTTTTGATGTCTCTCCTCAGGAGTTTGCAGAATGTATGAGACGAATTGTTGCAGCCGGAGCATGGATTGTTGGTGGTTGTTGTGGGACAACAACAGAACATATCAAGGCTATGGTTGATAGTTGTAGAGAGATGACGCCAAAAGCAATAGAAAAAAAGATGCAGACATTGGTGACATCATATTCTAAAGCAGTAACATTGGGAGATGACCCGATCATTATCGGAGAAAGAATCAATCCAACAGGAAAGCCCAAATTTAAGCAAGCTCTAAGGGAAAACAATATAGATTACATCCTCAAGGAAGGATTGGCACAGCAAGAAAAGGGAGCACATATCCTTGATGTCAATGTAGGATTGCCTGATATCAGTGAGGAAGATATGATGGAAACTGTCGTACAAGAATTACAGAGTATTATAGATCTCCCACTACAGATAGATACGACAAATATTCAGGCGATGGAGAAAGCGCTGCGTATTTATAATGGAAAAGCGATGGTTAATTCGGTCAACGGCAAAGAGGAAGTAATGCAGGAAGTATTTCCTTTAGTGAAAAAATATGGAGGGGTAGTTATTGGGCTTACCATTGATGAGTCAGGGATACCACAGACAGCAGAGGAACGAGTTAAGATTGCTGAAAAAATAATTCGACGTGCTGCAGATTATGGGATCGATAAAAAAGATCTGGTGATTGATGTTCTTACCATGACTGTTAGCTCAGAAGAAAAAGGGGCTGTTACGACATTAGAAGCTCTTCGAAGGGTGCGAAATGAATTAAAGGTTAATACAGTATTAGGAGTGTCAAATATTTCTTTTGGACTACCGGCGAGAGAAAACATCAATGCGGCATTTTATACAATGGCATTACAAAATGGTTTAACAAGTGCTATTATCAATCCTAATGCAGAAGGAATGATGAAAGCTTTTCATTCCTATCGAGCGTTAATGGGATATGATAAAAAATGTGAGCATTACATTGAATTGTACGCAAATCAACCGATAGAAACAAAAAAAATGACCAATAATCAGATGGATTTGTCTGAGTCGATTAAAAAGGGAGTTAGAGATACAGCAAAAATAGAAACAAAAAGATTGCTAGAGACGAAATCGCCCCTAGATATTATTAATGAAGAGTTGATACCAGCGTTAGATGTTGTAGGAAAAGGTTTTGAAAATGGTACAGTTTTTCTTCCACAACTTTTGATGAGTGCGGAGGCTGCGAAAGATGCTTTTGAGATAATCAAAGGAGTTATGGATCAATCAGGTCTAGTTAGTGAGAAAAAAGGAAAGATCATTATTGCAACAGTAAAAGGTGATATTCATGATATTGGGAAAAACATTGTAAAAGTTTTATTGGAAAACTATAGTTATGATGTTATTGATTTAGGAAAAGATGTGCCATCAGAAAAAATTGTAGAGGAAGCGGTAAATAAAGACGTGAAATTAGTTGGGTTAAGTGCTTTGATGACTACAACAGTTGGAAGTATGGAAGAGACGATTTTAAAATTAAAAGAGAAAATACCTGACTGCAAGATAATGGTTGGCGGAGCAGTATTGACACAAGAGTATGCAAATAGAATTCATGCGGATGCATATTGTAAAGATGCCATGGCATCAGTTCATTATGCTCAAGAAGTATTATAAAAAAGCTTGGCCTTTTGGCTTGAGCTTTTTTATTTTTTGCTGTAATGCTTGTAGACAAGTTTTCAGCTACACGGCTTCTGAGAGAATTGATTCTTATATAGATTGATGGTAACATTATATTTGTCTAAAATAATTAACTAGCTTCCAAAGGAGGAATCATGATGAAAAATATTGAAAAAGTAGTAATTGCTGGCGCAGGAACCATGGGTTTTTCATTTGCCCAAATATTCGCGCAGCATAATTTCAATGTTACAGTATACGATATGTTTCCAGCAGCAATAGAAAAGGCAAAAAAATTTATTGCAATCAATCAAGAAGCGATGATTGAGCAAAAAGAGATAACAAAAGAGGAATCAGGAGCCTTACTTGGAAGAATTTCTTTTACCACAGAAAAAGAATGCTTCAAAGAAGCAGATTTTGTGCTGGAAGCAATTATTGAAAATATGGAAATTAAACAAAATTTCTGGTCAGAAATATCTGCGTTAGCCAAGGAAGACACAATTCTCACTACAAACACATCTGGAATGAGTATTACAGAAATAGCGACAGCTGTGAAAAGACCAGAACGGTTTTGTGGCATGCACTGGTGGAATCCTCCTCATATCTTACCTTTGATTGAGGTGATTAAGGGAGATCTTACAGCAGATGAGACATTGGATATTGTTGTGGCTTTAGGAAAAGAATTAGGCAATGAGCCTGTTGTATGCAAAAAGGATATCAATGGCTTTATCGGTAATAGAATACAATACGCAATTTTAAGGGAGTGCCTCCATATTGTAGAATCAGGAGCGGCGACTTTTGAAGATGTAGATAAAGTTATGAAATATGGTCTGGGAATTCGTTATGCATATATTGGGCCATTTGAGACAATTGATTTTACTGGTATTGATGTAGTGAGCAGGATTTCAGATTACATGTTTGCTGAGTTGGATAATGCAACAGAAGGTTCTGAAATTCTTCGAAAACTTGTAGAAGAGGGGCGTTTAGGTATAAAAAGCGGCAAAGGCATTTATGACTACGGTGATACTGCAGGCGATGCTATGAAAGCAAGAGATGAAGCGTTTATTAAATTAGTGAAATGTCTTGGTTACAAAAAATAAGGAGTGAATGTTTTGCGTCAGATAAAAAAGATTACGATTGCCGGCGCAGGAAGGATGGGATATCTTTTAGCTGAGATTGCAGCTAAGCATGGTTTTGAAGTTGATCTTTATAATAGAGGAGAAAAAGGATTACAGAGAGCTCTACGTCTGATTGATCTTGACTTGGAAACTGCCGTAGAGGAAGGTGATCTTCTTAAAGAGGAAAAAGATACTATCCGTCATAAAATCAATGGAACTTGTGAGAAAGACTGTTTCAAAAATACTGATTTTGTGATAGAATCTATTATTGAAGATATGACACAAAAACAAAAGTTTCTTCAGGAGATTTCACAGCTAGTCCCTGATGATACAATTATTACATCTAATTCTTCTGGGTTGAGCATTACAGAGATGGCGTTTCCTGTTAATCGACCAGAGCGATTTTGCGGTATGCACTGGTGGAATCCGCCGAATATTGTTCCTTTGGTTGAGATTACAAAAGGGGAAAAAACATCAGATGAAACGGCTCTTATAACTGAGGATTTGTGCCGAAAACTTGGAAAGGTTCCTGTTATTGTAAAAAAGGACGTTAAAGGGTTTATTGGCAACCGACTACAGTATGCTTTATTACGAGAGGCATTATATTTAGTGAAATCTGGTGTGGCTACCTATGAAGATATCGATATTGCTGTAAAAAATAGTATTGGTATGAGATATGCTTGCATTGGACCTTTTGAAACGATTGATTTTAATGGTGTCGATATTTTTAATAATGTATCAAAATATATGTTTGGGGAACTGGATAACACGACAGAACCACCGGCATTATTTGAGGAAATGATTGAGAAAAACCAAATTGGAATTCGTACTGGTCAAGGTTTTTATCAATACATGGATGGCGAGCAGGCAGCAGTAAAACGTAGAGATGAAGCATTTAAACGGGTTCTGCTTAGCCGAGAAGAAAATAAAGCGTTACATAAAGGGGGATAATAGTATTGAGAAGCGATTTAATGAAAAGCGGCGTGGAAAAAGCTGCACACCGTTCTCTTTTTAAAGCATTGGGAATGACTGATGAAGAAATGAGGCGCCCATTAATTGGCGTTGTTTGCGCAGCAAATGAAATCATTCCTGGACACAAACATTTGAGAGATATCTCAGAGGCTGTGAAGGCTGGAATTCGTCTTGCTGGTGGTACACCTTTTGAGTTTCCAACAATCGGTGTATGTGATGGTATTGCGATGAATCATGAAGGAATGAAATATTCCTTAATTAGCAGAGAACATATCGCAGATTCGGTAGAGATTATGGCGACAGCACATCCATTTGATGCTCTTGTTTTTATTCCTAACTGTGACAAGATTGTACCTGGTATGTTAATGGCATCTTTGCGTTTAAATTTACCAAGTATTTTTGTCAGCGGCGGCCCTATGCTTCCAGGGGAAGTTAATGGGGAAAGGATGACTTTATCCAGCTGCTTTGAAGCAGTTGGAGAATATACAGCGGGAAAACTGGATGATGAGCAGTTGAAAGAAATAGAGAATAACGCATGCCCAAGCTGTGGAAGCTGTTCAGGAATGTATACTGCAAATTCTATGAATTGTTTAACGGAAGTAATAGGAATGGGTCTTCCTGGAAATGGAACGATTGCAGCTGTATTTTCAGCAAGAATTCGTTTGGCAAAAGAAGCTGGTATAAAAATTATGGAATTACTTGAAAAGAATATTTGTCCGAGAGATATTGTCACGGATAAATCGATTGAAAATGCAATGAGGGCGGATATGGCTTTGGGCTGTTCCACAAATACAGTATTGCATCTTCCAGCAATTGCTCATGAGGCTGGATTAAAAATTGATCTAAAAATGTTCAATGAGATCAGTGAAAAAACACCGCACTTATGTAAATTAAGTCCGGCAGGGCATGACTGCCTTGTAGATCTTGAAAACGCTGGTGGTATTCCAGCAGTATTAAAAGAGCTGGATGACTATGGAATGCTTCATACAGATTGTATTACAGTTACAGGTAAGACAGTAGGTGAAAATATTGTCCATGCAAAAGTAAAAAATGACCAAGTAATTAGAGCAAAAGAAAATGCTTATTCACAAACTGGCGGATTAGCAATTTTGTATGGCAATATTGCGCCAAAAGGTTGTGTTGTAAAAAGAGGTGCGGTTTTGCCTGAAATGATGGTTCATACAGGTCCGGCAAAAGTATATACATCAGAAGAAGAAACAATGAAAGCATTAATGGGCGGGAAAATTGTGCCTGGCGACGTCATTGTTATTACATATGAAGGACCAAAAGGCGGTCCAGGTATGAGAGAAATGCTTTCTCCAACTTCTGTGTTGGCAGGGCTAGGTTTGGATAACAGTGTTGCTCTCATTACAGATGGACGCTTTTCTGGTGCATCAAGAGGTGCATCGATTGGCCACGTCTCACCAGAAGCTGCTGCAGGGGGACCAATTGGTTTAGTTCAAACAGGGGATATGATTAAAATTGATATTCCTAATTACTCCATTGAACTATTGGTAGATGAACAAACACTTGAAAAAAGAAAAAAAGAGTGGAAGCCTGTAGTCAAAGATGTGCCTGAAAATGGGTATCTGAGAAGATACCGCAAAATGGTAACAGATGCAAGTCAAGGTGCTATTTTCCACATAGAAGACTAAGTGTTTCAGAGTTAAAAATCCAGCAATTTTATTTGCTGGATTTTTTTAAAAAAACCGCTTGACAAAAAAGAAGAAATATAGTAGTATAAACGAGCTGTCCGGTGAGGGAAAAAGAAAAGAGAAAAGAAAGAAAAAAAGAAGAAA
>JAGZLR010000032.1 GCA_018364635.1 Clostridiales bacterium
AATCGACCTTGTATTCCTATATCGACAAGGGCGTCTTTCTGACTATCACGAACAAGAACCTTCCTGTCAAAGGTCAAAAGAAACGCCAGTATAACAAAGTCAAGAGGGCGAAGCGGCCGCCGGCTGGAACCAGTATCGAAAACCGCCCGAAGGAAATCGACGATCGCGCTGTCGTTGGTGACTGGGAAATGGACTGTGTCGAAGGCAAAAAGAAAACAAAGAAAACCCTTCTGGTTCTGACCGAAAGAAAGTCCAGACGTGAAATCATTCGTCCTATGCGCGACCAGACCGCCCGAAGTGTGGTCCGTGTCCTGGATAGTCTTGAACGTGAATACGGCACAAATTTCAGCAAAATCTTTCGGACGATCACTGTCGACAACGGTTCCGAATTCGCTGACTGTGCTGGAATGGAAAAGTCCTGTCGCCGCAAAGGCAACAGGACAAAGATATACTATTGTCACCCCTATTCGTCATACGAAAGAGGATCAAACGAAAATGTGAATAGAATGATCCGCCGTTGGTTCCCAAAAGGAACAGACTTCCGGAAAGTCACAGCGAAAGCGATCCAAAAAGTCGAAGACTGGATCAATAACTATCCCCGTGAAATACTGGGCTTCCGGACCTCCGAAGCCGTTTTCCAGGAAGGTGTCGCGTGTCTTACTTGAAATTTTTTATGAATTTTTGCAATTTAGTCTTGACTTTTTCATTAAACTTAGAAATTTTACACATATTAATTTTAATGGGCTGTTTTCTGTGAATAGAAAGCAGCCCAAAGTAATTTTAATCAAAAATGTCCATTCCACTTAACGGCAGAGGTGGATACGGATCCACGTCAATATCTCGATATCTCTGCATACCAGTACCAGCTGGAATTAACTTACCAATAATAACATTTTCTTTTAAGCCAATTAATGGATCGATCTTGCCTTTAATTGCAGCCTCTGTCAGGACCCTCGTTGTTTCCTGGAAGGAGGCGGCAGAGAAGAAGGAATCGGTTGCCAAAGAAGCTTTTGTAATTCCAAGCAGAACTCTCGTTCCTGTTGCAGGTTGTTTTCCTGCTAATTCCATTCGTTCATTTGTTTCCTCAAATGTTAACCAGTCTACAAGACTTCCAGGTAGGAATTCCGTATCTCCGTTTTCTTCAATTTTTATACGCTTGAGCATCTGGCGTACAATGACCTCTATATGCTTATCATTAATCTCTACACCTTGTAGCCTATATACCCTTTGAACTTCCTGGATCATGTAATCTTGAACACCGCGTAAGCCCTTAATCTTCAAAATATCATGTGGATTAGAGGAACCTTCAGTGATCTCATCTCCTGCTTCCACCTGGTCGCCATCGTATACTTTAATACGGGAGCCATAAGGAATCAAATATGACTTGCTTTCTCCAGTCTCGTCATTAGAAACTGTAACTTCTCGTTTTTTCTTATCATCTGTCACAGCAACTCTACCGCTAAACTCTGTTATAATCGCAAGTCCTTTTGGTTTTCTTGCCTCAAAAAGCTCTTCAACACGAGGTAGACCCTGTGTAATATCAGTAGATGCAATACCACCTGTATGGAAAGTACGCATTGTCAGCTGTGTACCAGGCTCACCAATAGACTGTGCCGCAATAATACCTACAGATTCACCGATTCGTACAGAACGACCGCTTGCCATATTCGTACCATAGCACTTAGAGCAGATACCAATTTGTGATCGACAGGTTAAAACGGTTCTAATCAAAACTTTCTCAACACCTGCTTTGACAACCTTTTCCGCCAAATCTGGTGTAATCATGGAATCGGCTTTTACAATTACCTCGCCTGTTTTTGGATTCTTAATCTCCTCAACAGACCAGCGTCCTCGAATTCTGTCTTCCAGTCCTTCTATTACTTCATTACCATCTACAATCGCTTTTACCCAAAGGCCTGGTGCCTTTTTGCCCTTACGCGTACAACAATCCCATTCTCTAATAATAATATCCTGAGATACGTCAACCAATCGACGGGTTAAGTATCCTGAATCGGCAGTACGCAGCGCCGTATCTGTCAAACCTTTTCTAGCACCATGTGCAGAAATAAAGTATTCCAAAACGGACAATCCCTCACGGAAGTTGGACTTAATTGGAAGTTCGATAATGCCTCCAGATGGATTTGCCATCAAACCACGCATACCAGCCAACTGTTTAATCTGACTGTTAGAACCACGGGCACCAGAGTTAGCCATCATGAAAATATTGTTATACTTTCCAAGACCTGCAAGTAAACGTTCTGTAATTTCGTCATTGGCAATGTTCCAAGCTTCAATAACTTTATTATGACGCTCTTCGTCTGTCATAAAACCTCGACGGTACTTTTTTGTTATAGTGTCTACTGTTTTTTCTGCCTTTGCAAGGATCTCCTCTTTTTCCTGAGGTATTGTCATATCGTCAACGGATACCGTTAAGGCAGCCCTTGTAGAGAACTTATAGCCCAATGCTTTTATTTTGTCCAGCACACTTGCTGTTGCTGTAGATCCGCATTTATTGATACATTTTGTAATTATTTTACCAATCTGCTTCTTGTTGCATTGGAAATCTATCTCATACTTAAACTTTTCGTCATCGTTTGTCCTATCTTTATATCCGAGATTTTGAGGAATTGCTTCATTAAATATAATATAGCCAACCGTTGTAGGAACAATCCGAGATTCTGTCACATCATTAAATTCCATGGTTCGTCTTACCATAATATGTTCTTGAAGTTTAATCTCATGATTGTCATAAGCCAAAATTGCTTCCATCTCATCCTTAAAGAACCGGATAATTTCATCGCCTTTTTTCTTGATAACATTGCCCTCTGCGTCTAGGACATCTTCCTCGTATCTCTGATTCATATCATCTCTTTCCATTGTGAGATAATACATCCCCAAGATCATGTCCTGCGTTGGTACTGTAACAGGTGCTCCATCAGAAGGTTTTAGCAAGTTGTTTGGCGATAGTAAAAGGAATCTGCATTCTGCCTGCGCCTCTACAGACAAAGGCACATGAACCGCCATCTGATCACCGTCAAAGTCTGCGTTGAAGGCTGTACAAACTAATGGATGCAGCTTAATAGCACGACCTTCCACCAATACAGGTTCAAAAGCCTGTATCCCCAATCTGTGCAATGTAGGTGCACGGTTTAACATAACCGGATGCTCTTTGATTACTTCCTCCAACTCATCCCAAACTTCTGTTTGAAGTCTCTCTACCATTCTCTTGGCAGATTTGATGTTATGTGCAAAACCATCCTCCACCAGTTTTTTCATTACAAATGGCTTAAAAAGTTCTATCGCCATTTCTTTTGGCAATCCACACTGGTAAATTTTCAGATCCGGACCTACAACGATAACAGAACGCCCTGAATAGTCAACACGCTTTCCTAAAAGATTTTGACGAAATCTTCCCTGCTTTCCCTTTAACATATCAGAAAGAGACTTTAACGGACGATTACCTGGACCTGTTACAGGACGTCCCCGTCTACCATTATCAATCAGAGCGTCAACTGCTTCCTGTAACATTCTCTTCTCATTTCTTACAATAATATCAGGAGCCCCTAATTCCAATAAACGTTTCAAGCGGTTATTTCTATTAATGACTCTTCTGTACAAATCATTTAAATCACTGGTAGCAAAGCGACCGCCATCTAACTGTACCATTGGACGGATGTCAGGAGGTATCACAGGAATTGCGTCTAAAATCATCCATTCAGGCCGATTGCTGGATGCGCGGAAAGACTCAATTACTTCTAATCGTTTAATAATTCGAATTCTCTTTTGTCCAGTAGCATCCTCAAGCTGTTTTTTCAATTCTTCACTATCTTTATCTAAGTCAATCTCTTTCAACAGCTCTTTAATTGCTTCTGCACCCATTCCTACACGGAATGCATCACTTCCGTACTTATCTAAAGCATCTCTGTATTCTTTTTCTGTCAGCAGCTGTTTTTCCTGTAACCCTGTGGTTCCTCTATCTAATACAATATAGGAAGCAAAATACAATACTTTCTCCAAAGCTCGTGGGCTCATAGAAAGAATCAAGCCCATTCTGGATGGAATACCTTTGAAATACCAAATATGACTGACTGGCGCTGCAAGCTCTATGTGGCCCATTCTTTCTCTTCTTACTTTAGATTTGGTCACTTCAACACCGCAGCGATCACAAATAACTCCTTTATATCGGATTCTTTTATACTTACCGCAATGACACTCCCAGTCCTTTGTTGGTCCAAAGATTCTTTCACAAAAAAGACCATCTCTTTCAGGCTTTAACGTTCTATAGTTAATTGTCTCTGGCTTTTTTACTTCTCCCCTAGACCATTCACGAATTTTTTCAGGAGAAGCCAATCCAATTCTAATAGAATCAAAAACAATACCCTGTTCTGTAGTCTGTGTATTCATTCTCTGTTTCTCCTCCTTACTCTTCGGAACTAAAGTCGTCGTCTCCATCATCTTCAACAATCAACGCCTCTTCTAAGCTGGCAAAATCTTCTTCTGTCATCTCTACAAGGGGCTCAATAATATCATCATCTTCAAAATTCAAATCATCTAAACTTACGATATCCGGCTCCTCTAGCATAAAATCGTCTTTCATTTCCTGATCCAAAGGTTGATTAAAATCGTCATCGCTTCCGCGTTCGAATCCATCAATATTTACATTCAGATCATCTACATCATCAATAGATTCCTTAATTTCCACTTCGGTCTGATCCTCACGAAGTACACGAATATCAAGCCCTAGAGACTGAAGCTCTTTTAACAATACTTTGAAAGATTCTGGAACTCCAGGTTCAGGAATATTCTCACCTTTCACAATTGCCTCATAAGTCTTCACACGGCCAACAATATCATCAGACTTCACTGTCAAAATTTCCTGAAGAGTATAAGCAGCACCATATGCCTCCAGTGCCCATACTTCCATTTCTCCAAATCTCTGACCACCAAACTGTGCTTTACCACCTAAAGGCTGCTGTGTTACCAGAGAATATGGACCTGTAGACCGTGCATGGATTTTGTCATCTACTAAGTGGTGGAGTTTCAAATAATGCATAAATCCAATGGTTACTCGGTTATCAAATAATTCTCCTGAGCGCCCGTCACGCAGCTCAACTTTGCCATCACGGCTAAGTTTTACCCCTTTCCACTCGGATCTGTGGTCACGGTTTGCGTAAAGCTCATCATAGATCTCGCCTTGAAGCAGAGGCTTCCACTTTTCAGAGAATTCTTCCCAATCAGAATTTACATAGTCATTCGCCATTTCCAGTGTATCCATAATCGCAATCTCATCAGCACCGTCAAATACTGGCGTTGTCACTTTCCATCCCAGTGCCTTGGCTGCTAAACTCAAATGGATTTCCAAAACCTGACCTATATTCATACGGGATGGAATACCCAAAGGATTTAATACAATATCCAGAGGACGGCCATTTGGCAAAAACGGCATATCTTCTACCGGCAATACTCTGGAGACAACACCTTTATTACCATGGCGTCCCGCCATTTTGTCGCCCACAGAAATTTTTCTTTTCTGAGCAATATAGACACGTACTAGCTGATTGACACCAGGCCCAATTTCATCACCATTTTCTCTGGTATAAATCTTAACATCCACTACAATACCACTCGCGCCATGAGGAACGCGTAAGGAAGTATCTCTTACTTCTCTCGCTTTTTCTCCAAAGATAGCCCGAAGCAATCTCTCCTCCGCAGTAAGCTCTGTCTCACCCTTTGGCGTCACCTTACCTACTAAAATATCATTTGGGCGCACCTCAGCACCAATACGGATAATGCCTCGTTCATCCAAATCGCATAATGCATCTTCACCTACATTTGGAATATCTCTTGTAATTTCTTCTGGTCCCAGCTTTGTGTCTCTGGATTCCGCCTCAAACTCTTCAATATGCACAGAGGTATAAACATCCTCCTGTACCAGTCTTTCACTTAACAGTACTGCATCCTCGTAATTATAGCCTTCCCATGTCATAAAACCAATCAATGGGTTTTTTCCAAGAGCTAATTCTCCATTAGATGTTGAAGCTCCATCCGCAATAATTTGTCCCGCCTTAACCTCATCACCTACGTTAACAATCGGTCTTTGGTTCAAACAGGTACTCTGGTTACTCCGCTGGAATTTTGTCAACTTATATTTATGGCGAACTCCATCTTTTTCTTTAATATAAATTTCGTTGCCTGATAATTTTTCTACAACACCATCTTTTTTTGCGACAACGCAAATACCAGAATCTTTTGCTGCTTTATACTCCATTCCTGTACCTACAATCGGGGAATCTGTCACCAATAACGGCACTGCCTGACGCTGCATGTTAGATCCCATAAGGGCACGGTTCGCGTCGTCATTTTCCAAGAATGGAATTAACGCAGTCGCAACAGAAACCATCTGTTTTGGAGAAACGTCCATCAGGTGCATTTCTTTTTTATCTACTTCAATGATCTCGTCACGGTAACGACCTGTAACTTTTTCATGAATAAAGTGTCCTTCTTCATCCAAAGGTTCATTGGCCTGGGCAACGTTATAGTTTTCTTCTTCATCTGCCGTAATATATACAAACTGGTCTGTTACTTTTGGTTCATCTCCTGATTGATCAATCAATCGATATGGCGCCTCGATGAAACCATACTCATTGATCCGTGCAAAAGTTGCTAAGGAGTTAATCAGCCCGATATTAGGGCCTTCAGGAGTCTCAATTGGGCACATTCTTCCATAATGTGAACTGTGTACGTCTCGAACTTCAAACCCAGCTCTCTCTCTAGACAAACCACCCGGACCTAATGCAGACAAACGTCTCTTATGTGTCAATTCCGCCAAAGGATTATTTTGGTCCATAAACTGACTTAACTGAGAACTGCCAAAAAACTCTTTAATCGCTGCAGTAACCGGTCGTACATTGATTAATCCCTGAGGCGTCACAATATCATTATCCTGAATTGTCATTCTCTCACGGACAACACGTTCCATTCTGGAAAGACCAATTCTAAACTGATTTTGCAAAAGTTCACCAACAGAACGAATTCTACGGTTTCCCAAATGGTCAATGTCATCTACACTACCAAAACCATAATCTAAATGCATGACATAATTGATAGAAGCCATAATATCTTCTAATGTAATATGTTTTGGCACAAGGCCATGAATATTTTCTTTAATTGCCTGTTTGATATCTTCTGCGTTATCATTTTCTTCTAAGATTTTTTTCAGGCAAGGGAAATAAACCTTCTCCTTAATCCCAAAATCCTCACCAGAAAGTCCGTATTCCTCCAAAAACGGGTCGATAGAAACAGCCATATTACTAAGGACTTTTATCACTCTATCTTCCGCACGGATCAAAACATTTGCTACACCGCTGTCCTGAATTTGATCACAAAGTTCCAAAGAAAGTGTATGGCCCTCCTCGGCAATAATCTCACCTGTCATTGGATCTATGACATTTTCAGCTAATATCGCTCCGCGGATACGATTACGAAAAGCTAATTTTTTATTAAATTTATATCTTCCAACCTTTGCAAGGTCATATCGTTTTGGATCAAAAAATATTCCTCTCAGCAAAGTTTCTGAGCTTTCCACCGTTGGAGGTTCACCTGGACGGAGCTTTTTATAAATTTCAATTAAACCTTCCTCATAGCTTTTAGATACATCTTTATCAATCGTAGCAAGAATTTTAGGCTCTTCTCCAAAAAGCTCAATAATTTCTGCATCTGTACCAATTCCTAGTGCACGAATCAATGCTGTCACAGGAACTTTTCTGGTTCTGTCAACACGTACAGAAAAAACATCATTAGAATCTGTTTCATATTCCAACCATGCGCCACGATTTGGAATCACAGTTGCGCTCAAAAGTTTTTTCCCAACCTTATCATATTCAGAAGCATAATAAATGCCAGGCGAACGTACCAGCTGACTGACAATAACACGCTCTGCACCATTAATGACAAACGTACCCGTCTCTGTCATAATCGGGAAATCGCCCATAAAAATTTCTTGTTCCTTAATTTCATCCAGTTCTTTATTGATCAATCTCGCTGTCACTTTTAAAGGTGCCGCATAAGTTGCATCTCGCTCCTTACACTCATCAATGTCATACTTTGGCTCAGAGTCCAGAGAAAATCCAGTTAGCTCTAGCACCAGATTTCCATTAAAATCAGTAATTGGATTAATATCATCAAAAACTTCCGCTAATCCTTCTTCTAAAAACCATTTATAGCTGTCTTTCTGCACCTCAATGAGGTTCGGCATTTCAAGAACCTCATTGATTCTTGAATAGCTTTTTCTCACCCTATCGCCAAACACGACGGAATGAATCCTGTTTTTTTCCATTCGCTTGTCACTCCTTAAATTTTTCAGAATGCTTCAGGATATGCCAACAATCTATTTTAAGGCAAAAATTTAGAATTGCAGTAAACAAAGCAAGACCTTTGCATCCACCATCTTTGATCAACGGCAATCACAAAAGTCACCTTAATTTAAAGAAATTCTATCTTTACCTTTTTTAAGAAAGCCTCTGTCTCCAAGACTTCTCTCAAAACGATATAAAATTATTCTCCGCTCTCCAAAACAAAGGAATCATGCGGTTTTTCAGCTTTCAAACAGCAAAAAATTTTTAAGGTTGAATTCTCTTCTCACTTATGCTATAATGAAAATATATTTATAGCTAAATAATTTGTTGTTCTTGGCTGATATCTTTCAATATTTTAACAGTGCGAGGGATTTTTGTCAAGTTTTTTATTGATATTTTTGAGCGGTAGAGTGGTATCAATAAATATGATAGTTATCATATTTATTGATACCATTTTTTATTTTTTTCTAAGACTCCCAGGAGTACACCCAAAATACTCTTTAAACTTTTTAGAAAAATAGTGTACATCACTATACCCTACTTCTGCTGCAATCTCTGCAATCGATTGTGTTGATGAGTAGAGCAGTCTGCTTGCATGCTCCATATGTAGCATCAATGTATACGCTTTAAAGGTCATGCCTGTCAATTCTGTAAAAATGTCTGACAGGTATCGTTCAGAAATGTAAAATTGTTCTGCTACTTCACAAAGGGATAAGTTCACAGAAAGATTGGAAATTAGCAGTCTCTTTATGTCTTCTACCAGCTTTTTTTTACGGTACCGACCATCTTGCATAAAACATCTTGGCTGGGAGAAGGAATTAAAAATTCTCAAAAGATGCTCCAACAAAATTCCACTGTTACTCATTAAAGTGTACTTATCATTCTTCGCTTCCATTTCTGCGACAATTTGCTTTTGCGCTTCCAAAAAAGTATGCATATAAGCAATTTTTGACACTTCCTGATTAAATCTCACAAGTTCATCTCCACGGATCATATCTCCTGTAAAACCAAAGTATAGCAGATTCATCGAATTTGGTCCTGGGCAATATAGATAATGGCGTAAATACGGCGGAATAAAAATTGCTTTACCCGAAGAGACAATTATCCTTCTGTCCTCAAAAAAGAAATGCCCTTCATTACCTAAAACAAAACTGACACTCCATTCTGGATATTTATGTGTCAAACCTTGCTCTTTGGGATCAAATTTCACATACCCCAAAAAATCTAACGATGCAGTACAAACATTATCCTGATGTATTCTCTTATGAAGCATATTATATTGCACTAACTCTTCCATTCAATCCCCCCTGCTCTTATAAATTTCGGAGTGAAAATTTTTTTCAATTCTATCATATCTGATAATGATAAAAAATACCACCAATATATAATATTCAAAATAAACAAAAACAGCTTATTTTATAAGCTGTTTTTATCAAAAATTAATATTTAAAAGCTATGTTCAGTTCTTTCAATAATCTGATCTTGTAATCCTTTATCTAAAGAATTAAAGTACGCACTGTATCCGGCAACCTTCACTACTAAATCACTATATGCTTCTGGATGTGCCTGAGCATTTTTTAATTCCTTTGAAGACAAAATATTAAACTGCACTTGATTTCCTTTTAAGTCTACAAGATAACTTTTTATCATATCCGCAAATTTCTCTCCACGCAATCTGTCAAATTCCCCAAACCTTGTCAGAAGTGTGCTGGGATGAAATCTTAAATTTAATATATTCCCATCTATAAATTTTGAATGGTCGACTTTCGATACGCTCTTTAACGTAGAAGTTGGACCGTGGATGTCTGTGCCCGCGTGAGGTGAAATATTATCAGACAGAGCTTCTTTCGCATTTCTTCCATCAGACGTCGCTCCAACCGTCTCGCCTTCAGGTACGTTTGCCGTAAGCCCTTGCAGTGAAATTCCAAAGGTTCCGCCTCTCCACGGCCGATACTTACCTGCTTCTTCTGCAAATAACTCACTAACAATGACTGCATATTGATCTACATCATCACAGTCATTTCCATATTTTTCCAAATGTTTTGCTTTCTGTTGTAACGTTTTTCCTTCCTCTCCCTCCCAATTTTTACTTAATATCTTAGAGAAATCTTGCAGTGAAATTTCATTTTTCTCAAATACCAACTGTTCCAGTGCGTATAAACTGTTGCAGACATCTGCAATTCCATGTCCTTGCAAAATAGTATGGGAATAGATTGCATTTTTTCCACCACCCCACGACATATCCTTCCCCATCTGGATTCTATCGTCCAAAAGACCTGAAGTAAATGGTGTTGGATTTAATTCAGCATCTGTCTTAGAAGTAATTGCCGTTAATGGCACAATAAACTTCATGTATTGTTGTAGCTGGTGCTTAAACTCTCTTAAAATATCCTTTATACTATGATATTCTTTAAGTTTTGGCGCATCAAAAAGTTTTTTTCCAGTTCTTGGATTGACTCCTTCATTGAGTATAATCTCCAAAATTTTTAAGAAGTTGAAGTAACAATCTCCTCCTGTAAAAGAAAACGTCTTTCCAGGAACAACTGCTTCAGAACAACCGCCAATTCCATAATTTCTTGCATCTTTTTCTGGGATTCCAACTCGCTCTAAGGACGAAATAATAGCTTCATCAGAAAAGAATGCTGGAAGCCCTCCACCATGCCGCATCAAAACTTCGGATGCATGAACCAACAATTCTTTTGGCGTTTTATCACACACACGCAAAACTGGTGTCGGCTGTGGAAGCCTTGTATCTGAAAGCGCATCTAAAAATAATTCTGTCAAATCATTGGCACAATTCTCTCCTGACTCATCCATACCGCCTAATGTCACTGTCATAAACATAGGAGCACCGCTTTTTAGCCTAGTTTCAGACCATGGACGTACCTTGTTAAACCGGCTGATTTTGATATAAAAACATTCAATCAATTCCAGCGCATCTTCTCTGTTCAGCCGTCCCTCTTTGATATCCTGTTCATAAAATGGCTCCAAATATTGATCGATCCTCCCCAAAGAAATGGAATGTCCATTGCTTTCTATATGAAGCAGAAGATGAATAAAATACGTTAGTTGTAATGCCTCGTAAAAATCTGAAGGCGCTCTTTCTGCTAAGTTCCGGCAGTTTGCTGCAATCCGTTTCAAGGACAATTTGTTTTCTTCTCTTGCAGAAGGAACAAGACGATCCGCCTCCTCTGCAAATCTACAAAACCAGTTTGCCACCGCTTTATAACAAATTGTAACCGCGTCCAAAAAAAGTTTCTTATCAAATGCCTCGGGATCATTTTGAAAATCTAGCGCTGCCTGAGCCTCATCGACTTCCTGTAAAACTCCTGGAATACCATTCCTCATTATTTTAAAATAATCTGGTATAATATGGCCATCTCCTGCTGATTTTCTTACACCGTCATATAACACATCGTTTAGCCGAAATTTGTCTTCTTCCCAGCAAAACAATACTTCCTCCGGTAAAATCCTGCGTGTCGTCTTTACGACTCTATCCTCATGGGTATTGCCTTTCCAAAACGGAGCGATCTCCAAAACCAGTTTTTTAGTTTCCTCATCCACATCAAATTTATCATAAGGACGTTTGGAAAACTCATCAATTTCGTTTACCAAAAAATCAATGCTGAATTCAGGAAATAAGGGCGCCGCATTTTCTTTGGAGGCATGATTTCCTACAATCAGTTCCTCCTCCTCCACACGCACAATTCCCTGTTCCAAAATATCCTTTAATGCGATTGCTCTTCGAATCACCTGAGGCTCTCCTAAAGTGGATTGATATGATTTGGTAATAATTCTACCTCTATCTGGGCACAAAGAAGCTGTGGCCTCCGAAGCCTTTTTTCTCAATCGTTCGATTCGGTCTCTCATATTAATAACTTCCTTTCAAGTTTCGATCACATGAACGCCATAAGCAGTAAACCTTTTTTCTAGCGCTTTCATAAACTCCTTTTCTGGCGGCTGTATTTTTTTTAGCCTGTCATCATACTTCATTCCAATACCTTCATATTTTGCTTTTCCGAAACAATGATACGGCAGCAGCTCAAGGGGAACTTCTCTCTTTAAACTTTTGATAAAACTTGCTGTCAACCATATATTTTCTTCATCATCATTTATTGACGGTATCACAGGGACTCTGAGTAAAAGTTTTTTCTCCGGAAATTCATCTGCAATAATTCTTATATTGTTTAATATCCCTTCATTGGAAACTTGAATGATTTCCTGATGTCTTTTATCATTAGCAAGCTTGATATCACACAAAATATAGTCTAAATATTGGATTGCCTCACGTAAAATACTTTCTGAGCAGTATAAGCTGGTTTCAATTGCTGTATGCATCTGATAGTCTTTTTTTGCTTTTTTTAGCAGATGAATTAAAAGTTCTGGCTGGCTAAGCGGTTCTCCACCGCTGACAGTTATTCCGCCTCCACTTCGTCTATAAAAAATTTCATCTTTGGCTACTTCCTCCAAAATTTGATCCACATCTATCTCGTCTCCAAAAATTTTAATCGCGTTAGATGGACAGTTTTCTAAACACTCCTTGCAAAATATGCATTTTTCTCTATCTATCGACCACTGTCCATCCTTCACTTCTACTGCTTTAACAGAACAAACATCCGCACATCGACCGCATTTTGTACATAAATTGTCATTATGCATAAAATCTTTGGAAAAACTTTGACCTTCTGGATTTGCGCACCACGGACATCTTAATGGACAGCCCTTAAAGAAAATGATTGTACGGATTCCAGGTCCATCATGGACAGAATACCGCTGAATATTAAAAATTAAATTCGACTGACCCAAAACGATCCCCCCTGTCTCAAATTTGGTGAAGAGTCCTATGGATTAGATGATCCTGTACATCCTTGCCTAATTCAACAAAATATGCACTGTACCCTGACACCCGTACCAATAGATCTCGATATTTGTCTGGATGTTTTTGAGCTTCTAGTAAAATTTGACCATCAAAAATATTGTACTGCACATGAAAAATACCAAAATCATTAAAAGATCGATTAAAATCTACAAACTTTTGCATGTTCTCCTGATTATCAACTATGTTCGGAGCAAACTTCAAGTTAAATACATATCCCTGCGGCAGCAAGGAACCGTCTATTTTCGATAAACTACGAGCAACGGCTGTTGGTCCCAAGAGATCTCGCCCCTGCATTGGTGAAATATTATCATTTAATAGCTCTCCGCCAAATCTGCCATCAGGGGTAGGACCTGTACGCCAGCCAAATCCAACATTTCCTGTCAAACTGTAAATGCCTGGCACAAAAGTACCTCCTCGAGGATTTTTGTATTTTTTCATAGATTCTGCAAAAGCTTTTGTCACAAAAACAGCTTCCATATCTGCCTCATCATCATCATTACCAAATTTAGGCGCCTGATGAATCAACATAGATTGTATCTTTTGATTTTCTTCTCCCTGAAAATTTTTTCTTAATGCCTTCACCAATTCTTCCATAGTAATTCTTTTTTCTTTAAACACCAGCTTTTTTATCGCAGTCAAAGAATCTGCTGTTGTAATTGGTCCCACGGCAAGAGGAGATGAGTAGTTATAGTGAGCGCCTCCAGCCGTAAAGTCTATGCCTTGATCAACACAATCTTCCGTCACAAGGGAATAAAATACGTGAGGTACCAATTGTGCCTGTACATTGTCCAAAATATTATCCATTGTAACAATCTGATCAATAAAATAATTCACCTGAGAATTATAAGCTTCTCTCACATCCTCTATTGATTGAAAAGTTTCTGGATCTGAGGTCTTCATTCCAACCTGTACATCCATATTGTCAAAAAACTTTTCACCATCATACCACCAATGTTGTTTTCCACTGTTCAGCGCATATTCTAAACACATAGGAAGACATAGATTTCCCATGTTTCCGCCGGAACAAGTTTTACCGCCTACAATAATTTCCGAACACCCCAGATCACTGTAGTTTCTTGCCTCCATAAGTGGAACACCAGCGTTTTGCAGTGCCTCGATAATCACACGATCTGTAAAAAATTTTGGTTTATCTCTTCCAGATGCTGCATGGGCACATACTTTCCTCAAAAATCTCTCAGAAATTTTCGAATGATTCCGTACTGCAATATCCGGCTGCATAAGACGAACATCTGTATCGGCATCGATACACAAATAGCTAAGCTCATTGGTCGCATCATTTCCGTAAACATCTACTCCCGAAAGAGTAATAGTTTGCCCAACTCCTGGCCCAGCGAATATCATAGCTCCTTCATTACCATAGATCTTTGTAACTGTAGCTAACTGCAAGTATAAACAATCTAACAATTCCAGAGCAAAATCATCAGTTAATGTCCCTTTTGCTTTTTCTATTTGGTAATATGGATAAAGATATTGGTCTAGCCTTCCTAAACATACAGATAAACCGTTCACTTCAATCTGTGGTATAAGCTGAACAAACCAGATACTCTGTAATGCCTCCCAATAATCTCTTGCCGGATAAAATGGCACCCGAGCACAGTTTTGGCTAATCCGCAATAATTCCGCTTTTCGATCCTCATCTGTTTCCTTTTCCGCCATCGTCCTAGCCAAACAGCTATACCGCTCTGCATAAATTTTTACCGCTTCAATCGTTTCTAATAACCCTTGATAGTATGTAATTTTCTCATAATAAGCACTGTCTGTAGGTATGAGGCTAGATATCTTTTCTTGAATCTCCTGCTGGATACCAATAAATCCTTTGTTTAACACCTTCTCAAAATTTGGTACAAAATGTCCATGCCCACTCATCAAATAATTGGCATTGGATATCACTCCCATATTTAATGAAGTCTTAATCTTCTCTGGCATAATTGCCCAGGCACGGTCTTTCACCGTTTTTCCTTTCCAATAAACCAAAAGCTCTCTCAGTTCTTCCTGCTGTTTTTCTGTGATAATAAATTTATCTCCAGGCCTAGTCTGCCATGTGGACATCTCATTCAGTATCGTTTCCCACTGGAATTCAGGATAAATCAGTCCAGCCCGTGACCGTTCTCCCTGATTTCCAACCAACAGCTGCCCATCATGAATATAAATTGGCATTTCCGAAAGAATCTTTTTTAAAGCTTTCCCCCGCCGAATCGGCATTGGTTCCCCTTCTGTTTCCTTATAAGACTCTGTCAGAAGCCTAGCTCGAGCGGTATCTACTGTTCTAGGGATATGGACCTGCGCTCTTACTTTTTCAATCCGTTCTAATCGTTCCAACTTCATATTAACCAGTCCTTTCCCATCTTATAGTGTCATTCCTAAAAGTCTTGGCAAGGTTAAAACCAAATCTGGTACAAAAATAATACATAACGTCAAAATGATGTACATAATAACATAAGGAATTACTTGCCGGCTAATCTTTTCCATCTTCACCTTTAAAGAAGATGACGCAATAAACAATGATACACCAACTGGAGGTGTAATAATTCCAATGAGATTTCCAATCAGAAAGATTGCGCAGATATGGTATGCATTGATGCCAAAAGGTGCAAGTGCAGTAACAGCTGTCGGTGCAAGAATAATACAAAGAACAATAAGATCAATGAAACACCCCATAATCAAAAGCACAAAAAGAAGGAAAAGCATTCCTAAAATTGCACTATTTGCACTGATATTTGTAAGGAAATCAATAAAATATTGGGTAAGCCCGCTCATACTCATAACATAACTAATTACATAAGAGGTTGCACACAATAGCAAAACTGTAGCTGTCGTCTTTCCAGCGTCTATAAAAATCTCATAAAGTTTCTTAAAAGTCAGCGTGCGGTAACAGCATGCTAAAATCATAGAAAGAGCTGAACCAATCGCCCCTGCTTCTGTAGCAGTAAACACACCGCTGTACATACCGCCAATGACAATGACAGGTACAGAAATCAGCGGAATCATTTGTACCAATGCCTGTATTTTTTCTTTTTTGGTATATACTTTATCGCTGCCACCTAATTTTCTCTTTGTTGCCATCCAAAGTATCGTTACTGTTAAAAATACCAGCGTAATTAGACCAATAGATAAATCTACAATAAATAACGTCCCAATCGATGTTCCAGTGGCAACCCCCAGAACAATACAAGTAACCGATGGAGGAATCAATTGTCCCAAAGGAGAAGCTGCTGCAATTGTCGCTGCTGTCCAATCATCTGGATAACCATTTTCTACCATCTCAGGACCAAGCATCGTTGCAAATGTTGCGCATGTAGCGTTTGCAGACCCTGTCAATGCACCAAAAATAGCACTTGCATATGTTGCAACAAGGGCAAGCCCACCTTTTCTACGCCCTATTCCAGGCTTTAATGCATTGATTAAAAGATTTGCCATACCTGTCTTCTGATAAATAACTCCCATCAGTGTAAATAGAAATATGGCAAGAAGTGTGAAGCTATCAAATCCTGAAAAGACACTTTTAATTGCTAAACTCATTTTCATTCCTGAGGCAAACAGACATGCCACTCCACTAGCGCCAAGAGAGAATGTAATTGGAACACCTAAAAACAAAAACACAAAGAATACAATAAAAAAGGTCAACGCTAATAGTCCACTACTCATACATTGGCACCTCCCTGTTCTTTATCCTTTTCCGTTGAATCATCCAAATATAGACCCACCCAAAATCCGGCAACTCTAAGAACAATACGAAATAGCATCATCGCAAATCCAACGATTCCAGCACCATAAATCCATAGATAAGAATACCCGAGATAGGTTGTTAACTGCGCTGCATATTTGGGAATATTTAAGATTGCATAATATAGACATGGTACAATAAAAACTAAATTTAGTAGCCATACGAGGGAAAAATATATCTTCTTCAGCAACATATTTTTACTTGCCGCTATTTTATCTGAAAATAGTTCTACACATGGGTTCGCATTTAAAGCAAAAAGGTAGCTGCTTCCGATAAAGCAAAGCCAAATATGGAATGTCTGCGCAACTTCTGTCTGGTATGGTGTTGAAATATGGAAAAAATACCGCGCAATTACGCACCATGCCATCAGTAAAAATAACAGCATTCCACTAAGAAACATTAATGGCCTCTCAATCTTTTGTAAACCAACATCGATTTTTATAATCAAATTTTTCATAGCAATCCTCCTACTCATACCTTATACAAAAATGTTCCCGGCAAAACAAAAATTGCCAGGAACAAGGAGAGAGACCATTGGTTACTCAGCACTATTTTGTTCAATCCAATCTAATACATCCTGGCCGATCAGATCAGAATATTTATCAAACAGACCTCCCTGCTCTAACGCTTCTCTAAACTCTGTATTATCAACTTCAATCAAGTTGACACCTGCAGCCTTCATTTCTTCTTTCGCCTTGTTATTTGCGTAATCAATTCCTTTTTCAGCAGAATAATCTCCTGCTTCTGCTCCGGCCTCTATTATAATTTTCTGATATTCTTCCGGCAGCTCATCCAAAGCTTCTTTGCTCGCTATAAACATATGTACCAATTGAAGCCATCCTGCCTCTGTATAGTTTGGAGCTACCTCATAAAATTTCATCGCTAAATATGTATTGCTCTCATTCTCCATTCCATCAATAACACCTGTCTGCATAGACTGATAACATTCTGTATAAGCTAAAGGCGTTGCTTCTGCCCCTAACATTTCAACCCCTGAGATTTGTATCTCTGTCTGCATTGTGCGAAGTTTCAATCCTTTCATATCAGCTAGGCAAGTAATTGGTTTTTCTTTCACTGTCAAAAAGTTTCTGGACCCTGCATAGCTCGCTGACAATCCAACAAGTCCGATTTCTTCCAACTGATCTATTCTTTCTTTTGCAATGTCTGAATGCGTAAATGCTACCACCTGATCCTGGTCATGGAACAAAAAAGGACAGTCGTAAAATGCTAACGCGTCTGTAAAACCACTTAATACAGAAGTTGCTGTAGATGCAAAGGCTAATTCTCCATTTTGCAGCATTTCAATATTTTGTTTTTCACTTCCCAGCTCCCCGCCAGGATGAATCATAATTTGTACTTTGCCATCTGTCCGCTCTTCTACAAGCTCTTTAAACTTGTTCATTTTAATTGTATGAGGAGAATTTTCATTCTCAGCTACTTCATATGCTGCATGAAGTGTGTAAGTTTCTCCATTGGTTGCATCCTTTTGACCAACGCTTGTGGAGGAGGAGGATCCCTCTGAATTACTACACGCACATAAGGAAAAAGTAGTGAAACAAATAGATACTAAGATTGCGATCCTTTTTTTCATATAAATCCCATCCTTTTCTTTATATTATCAACTAATTCATTTTCCACACAGCATCCATATTAGATCAAGCGACTGATCTTTTCATCTTATTCACCAAAAATAATTAAAAAATTTAAGGATGATTGTATTTTCTTCTTTCATTTGATTATATTCTATTCCTTTTTTATACTAATGTATTTAAATAATATACAGGTTTTTTTATATATTTTTTATAAATCGTACACTATTAACTATTTTTGTATACTGTAGTTTTTCATAAATTAAAAAAACATTTTGTTCATCACTTTCTTTTTGCACACTAGAAATGAATATATTTTTCTATCATTAAAATCAAAACAATTCAAGAAAATAACAATAAAATTTAGCTGAGTTATAATTTTTACAGTTCACCAAGCTACAAAGGCAACTTTCAATATCCCCCAAACATGATGGAAAAGGACACAAACAAAAAAAGGACAGAAAATACAGCTTTAATCACTGTATCTTCTATCCTTTTTATTGTTTGGCTCTTACTTAGCAGTTACTATACCGTTTTTCACCACTATATAACGGAATTCTGCTCTGTTAGAATTTCTTATTTCAGAGTAATCTTAGCTCCAACTTCTTCAAGTTTAGCTTTCATTTCCTCAGCTTCTTCTTTAGAAGCACCCTCTTTAATTACTTTAGGAGCGCCGTCAACAGCATCTTTTGCTTCTTTCAGACCAAGGCCTGTGATTTCTCTAACTACCTTGATAACTTTAATCTTCTGAGCACCAACATCTGTTAATTCAACATCAAATTCTGTTTTTTCTTCAGCAGCTGCTTCACCAGCACCACCTGCTGCTACAACAGCAACGCCTGCTGCTGCAGAAACACCAAATTCTTCTTCTGCTGCTTTTACTAAATCATTGAGTTCAACAACTGTAAGCTCTTTCACAGCTGCGATAATTTCTTCGATAGATAATTTTGCCATAATTAGAGCACCTCCATAATAATAAATACATTAGTTTTTAGTCTGCTGCCAGCTGTAACTTATTCAGCGGCTGCCTCATTTTTCTCAGCAACTTGTTTGATAACACGTGCAAAGGAAGACATAGGAGATTTGAAGCTTCCAAGAAGCTTGGAAAGCAGAACCTCTCTGGATGGAATATTCGCAATCGCCTTAATGCCTGCTGCATCATAAGTAATTCCTTCCACAACGCCGCCTTTAAATTCAAGTGCAGGCATATCTTTTGTCGCTTTATTGATAATACCTGCTGCAACTGCTGCATCGCCATAGCTAATTGCAATGGCACTAGGGCCAGATAAAAATTTGCTAGCTTCTGCAAACTGTGTATCCTGAATAGCAAAGTTAATCATAGAGTTTTTATAAACTTTATAATCAACGCCTGCTTCCCTTAACTGTTTTCTCAGGACAGTATCCTGTTCTACTGTCAATCCTCTAGCGTCAACTAAAACGATGGATGTAGCTTTGGATAATTTTTCCTTAATCTCGCTTACTACAGCCTGTTTCTGTTCTAATTTTGCCATGGGTTACACCTCCTTATATGCAAAAAATAACCTCTTTGCCAACAGACAAAGAGGTATGATCCTACATAATTCTCCTCGGCAGGTTGGTAATACCATTACGCTCAAAAGCACCTGCTGTCTGCGGCAATATTCAGCTTGCTATATTTTATATCAAAAATATTCTTTTGTCAATGCTTTTCTCTATTACTCTGCCATTTTTGCTGTATTTACTTTAATGCCAGGGCCCATTGTTGTTGTTACAACAACACTTTTCAGGTACTGACCTTTTGCAGCAGCTGGCTTCGCTTTAATAATTGCACTCATCAAAGTTTGGAAGTTTTGAAGTAATTTTTCAGAACCAAAGGAAACTTTACCCATCGGTACATGAATAATATTAGTCTTGTCAAGACGGTATTCGATTTTACCAGCTTTAATATCATTAACAGCTTTTGTAACATCCATAGTAACAGTGCCTGCCTTTGGGTTTGGCATTAAGCCTTTTGGACCAAGCACACGACCAAGACGTCCTACAACACCCATCATATCTGGGGTAGCCACACAGACATCAAAACCAAACCAGTTTTCATTCTGGATTTTAGGAATTAAGTCCTCTGCGCCTACAAAATCAGCGCCTGCTGCTAAAGCTTCTTCAGCCTTTGCACCTTTTGCGAATACCAGCACACGAATTTTCTTACCTGTACCGTTTGGAAGAACTACGGCACCACGAACCTGCTGATCAGCATGTCTGCTGTCAACGCCTAAACGAATATGAGCCTCTACAGTTTCATCAAATTTTGCTACACTTGTCTGAGTAACCAGATCAATTGCATCTTTTGCATCATAAAGCTGCGCTGTATCTACAAGCTTTGCTTTTTCAATATATTTCTTTCCTCTTTTCACAAATGTGACCTCCTTATGTGGTAATATCGGGAGATTTTCCCTCCCACTTGCGACGACCAAATATATTTAACTGTCAAACAGTTTTATCAGCCATCAATTATTCCTTAACAACGATTCCCATACTTCTTGCTGTTCCGCAGATCATACTGTAAGCAGACTCAATAGAAGCTGCATTTAAATCAGGCATCTTTGTCTCAGCAATTTTCATAGCATCTTCTTTGGAGATTGTTGCTACTTTAGTCTTGTTTGGTACACCTGAACCAGATTCAATTTTAGCAGCCTTTTTCAAAAGCACTGCTGCTGGTGGTGTCTTTGTAATAAATGTAAAGCTTCTGTCCTGATATACAGTGATAACAACAGGGATAATAAGACCTGCCTGAGAAGCTGTCTTCTCATTGAATTCCTTACAAAATCCCATAATATTTACACCATGCTGTCCAAGAGCAGGACCTACTGGTGGAGCTGGTGTTGCCTTGCCAGCTGCGATTTGTAATTTAATATAACCTGTTACTTTCTTTGCCATCTCGGCACCTCCTAATACTGTGGTAATTAACGGGGATTTTCCCTCCCACGCGCGGTCAACCCGCCTAAAACAATGAACTATATAATTACCAATATTTGGTAATTAACGATTTTAAGCGCTGTCACACTTTTTCAATCTGGTCAAATTTCAGCTCAGTTGGAGTTTCTCTACCAAAAATAGAGAGCTTCACAACAACTGTCTTCTTGTCCATCTTGATTTCTTTGATGATACCAATAGATCCAGCCATTGGTCCTTTAGAAACTGTCACTGCATCTCCGATTTCCACATCAATGCTTTCAACAACAGACTCAATGCCCATTGCTTCCACTTCACTGTCACTTAAAGGGACAGGCTTGGATCCAGGACCTACAAAGCTTGTGACGCCTCTCGTATTTCTGACAACATACCATGTGTCGTCATTCATAAACATTTTTAATAGAACGTAGCCTGGGTATTCCTTCCTTTTGACCATTTTTTTCTGTCCATTTTTAATTTCAACAGCCTCTTCCATAGGAACGACAACCTCATAAATCTGGTCTTGCATTCCTCTGTTTTCAATGATCTTTTCAATGTTAGCTTTCACCTTATTTTCATATCCGGAATACGTATGCACAACATACCATCTAGCTTCATTTGGTGCTTCAGGTATTTCTTCTGTTTTGTTTAATTCTTCAGACATATTACCATCCTTTATCATTTTACTTTGTCAATAAACTCAGAAGCAAATCATATCCGGATGTATAAATTGTATCCATACAGAATATGACTGCGCCGACAATCAAGGATGTAATGATAACTGTTCCTGTTTTCTTAAATACTTCATCACGTTTTGGCCATATGATTTTATGGAATTCAGCTTTATAATCCTGTACTGTTTCAGAAAAGCTCATTTTGCCGTCAGTTTTTTTTCCTTTAGCGCTTTCGTTTTTCTTTGCGTTCTCTGTAGATTTGCTTTTATCTTCTGGTTTCGTGGCGTTTTGTTCTTCCATACAATTCACGTCCTTTTCAGATGAAACATACGTTATTTTGTTTCCTTGTGGAGTGTATGTTTCTTACAGAATTTACAGTACTTTTTAATTTCCATTCTGTCAGGCATAGTTTTCTTATCTTTTGTTGTTTCATAATTTCTCTGCTTGCAATCTGTGCATGCTAAAGTGATTTTTGTTCTCAAGACTTCCACCTCCGATAAATACATTTTTTTTGCACAAAAAAAAGACTTTCGTCAATCGTATATAATTTATCATAAGTCTCTATATTTGTCAATAACATTCTATTATTTTTAACCTCTGAACTTTCGTCAAAGAAGATTACCTTTTTCAAAAACAGCGGCAGTAAACGCCGCCCAAAATTTACTGTTCAATCGCTTTCTTCAGTGCCTGAGCTAACTGATCGGGGCAGGATGTACATCTAAAACCACAATGGATTCCTTCCAAGCGCTTGATGACGTCTTCCACATTCATTCCTTCTACCAAGGAACACAACCCTT
>JAGZLR010000033.1 GCA_018364635.1 Clostridiales bacterium
CAAATTATGTACGAGAGGGAACGCCACTCGATGAAGAGGCGTATATTAGGGGAACTAGTATCTATTTAGTTGACAGAGTCATACCGATGTTGCCGCATAAATTATGTAATGGCATTTGTTCTTTAAACCCGAAGGAAGATAGGCTGACATTAAGCTGTATTATGGAAATTACACCTCAGGGCAAGGTTATAAATCATAGAATAACAAAATCTATTATTTGTACCAACGAAAGAATGACTTATACAGATGTAAATAAAATAATCACTGAGAAGGACCCAGAACTGATGAAGCGGTATGAACCGCTGGTAGAAATGTTTTTACAGATGGATGAGCTTAGAAAAATTTTGAATCACCGCAGGAAAAGTAGAGGCTCTGTCAATTTTGAGCTGCCAGAAGCGAAAATAGTTTTAGATGAGGCAGGACACCCGACAGAGATAAAACCATATGAAAAAAATGCAGCAACGAATTTGATTGAAGAATTTATGCTTGTTTGCAATGAAACGATAGCAGAAAATTTCTATTGGCAGGAGGTTCCATTTGTCTATAGAAATCATGAAAACCCAGATGAGGAGAAAGCTCAGCAATTAAAAATATTTTTATCCAACTTAGGATATCGTATCAAGGGAAAGGGGGAAATTCGTCCAAAAGCGTTGCAAAAAGTTTTAGAGGAATCCGAAGGAAAACCGGAAGAACATATTGTGAGCCGAGTTGTGTTAAGAAGTATGAAGCAGGCAAAGTATATGGCGGACAATTTAGGGCATTTTGGGTTGGCTGCAAAATTCTACTGCCATTTTACTTCTCCTATCCGGCGTTATCCAGACTTACAGATTCATCGTATCATTAAAGAGACATTAGACGGGAAAATGACACCAAAGCGCACCAAGTTTTTAACAAGACGGCTACCAGATGTTGCAAAACAATGTTCTTTAAGAGAACGAGTAGCTGTGGATGCCGAACGAGAGACAGATCGGTTGAAAATGGTGGAGTTTATGTCCGATAAGATTGGTAATGTTTATGAGGGTATTATCTCAGGAGTGACAGGATGGGGCATTTATGTAGAACTTCCTAATACCGTAGAAGGAATGATTTATGTCAATGATTTGTTAGATGATCACTATATATTTGAAGAAAAAAGTATGCAGTATACAGGGATTCATACTAAAAAAGTTTATCGCTTAGGGGATACAGTAAGAATCAAAGTATTGAAGGCGGATAAAGAAATGAAGACGATAGATTTTACATTTGCAGAAAATGAATAATGGGGGAAGAAAAATGAAGTTTCATCGAATTGCTATGGTTGGTTTAGGATCTATTGGAACGGTTTATGGCAAAATGTTGCTGGATACGTATGGTCATAACTTTAAAGTAATTGCGGGGGGAGAAAGAGCGGAAAGACTACGGCAAGGAGTTCATCTGAATGAGGAGGTGATCTATCCAGATGTTTTGGATCCAGGGCAAGAGGAATGGAAAGCAGACTTAGTTCTATTTTCTGTAAAAAACTATCATCTTTCGCAGGCAATAAAAGATAGTTTGGGGGTAATAGACCGACATACCGTTCTCTTACCTTTGTTAAATGGTGTGACAGCGAGAGACGAGTTATTAGCAGCCTACCCAGAAAATGAAGTTCTCTATGGCTTAGCGATAGGAATTGACGCGGTACGGGAAAATGGAAAAGTTATAAGTGAGAATCCTGGAAGGATTCAATATGGTTGTGCAAAAAATTTGACTCTTTCACAGACAGTAGCTGCGACGAAGGAAGTATTTGACACGGCTAGTATACCGAATGAAGTATGTGAAGATATGGTACGGACTCTCTGGAAAAAATG
This sequence comes from Clostridiales bacterium, assembly GCA_018364635.1. Classification (GTDB taxonomy): domain Bacteria; phylum Bacillota; class Clostridia; order Lachnospirales; family Anaerotignaceae; genus JAGZLR01. Next base: position 1,827 of record JAGZLR010000033.1, read on the forward strand.
GATGATCAATGTAGGGATTAATCAAGTACAGGCTGCGACGGGCTCTGATTATGCCGATATTAGAAATACAGAATATCTTCATGATATTATGCAAAAAGCGATGTATGAAGTTGTGAATGTGGCAAAGGCATATCATGTAAATTTAATAGAGAAAGACGTGACTGATTTTGAAACGCTGTTGTTTACGTTCCCTGACCACAGCAAAACGTCTATGCTTCAGGATGTACAGGCAAAAAGAAAAACAGAGATTGATTCCTTTGCTGGTACAGTGGTGAAATTTGGAAAAGAAAAAGGCGTACCTACGCCAATCAATGAAACGATTTATGCATTTATTCGAGGAATTGAGCTGAATTATTGAGATTACTGTAATCGTAATGTAACTTGCATTTTCACCTCGATGTGCTATAATAAATAGGCATCTATGATTGATGCATGTCGAGGTGAATTATAATGGCGAAAGAAAAAACTTCAAAACTGATTGCACAAAATAAAAAGGCATATCACGACTATTTTATAGAAGAAGTATTTCAAGCTGGTATTTCCCTTGCTGGAACAGAGGTGAAATCTCTGCGTCAAGGAAAATGCAGTTTAAAAGAAAGTTTTATTAGAATAGAAAGTGGCGAGGCATTGATTTATCATATGCATATCAGCCCATATGAACAGGGGAATATTTTTAATAAAGACCCTCTTCGGACTAGAAAACTTTTGTTGCATAAAAAGGAGATCCGTAAAATCCATGACGCAGTTCAAGCGACAGGTTATACGGTGGTGCCGTTAAAGGTATATTTTCATCATGGACTGGTGAAAATAGATGTTGGTATCGCAAAAGGTAAGAAATTATATGATAAAAGAGAGTCCATTGCGAAACAGGATCAGCGCCGTCAAGCAGAGAAAGAATTTAAGATTAGGAATTTGACGGTTTAATTGGCTGATAAATAAGGGGCTGTAATGGTTTCGACGGGAGCTCTGAACATAGAAATAGCCATCCGCAGGTTCTGGTTAGCTGCGTCAAAAAACCAGAGACTTTTAAAAAGAAACGACAAAGATTATAATTTAATCGCTGCCTAATTAATGGCAGTCGTCAGCCCTTGATTGCTCACAGTTAAGGTTTCTGGCGTCGACTTTGTGAGGCACTTTTTTTCCTAAGCTTTGCGGAGAAAAAAGAATCTATGAAGCTACTGATTGCTTTAGCCTGTTGTTTGGCGAAAGCAGGAGGGAATGTCAAAAAAGCAACTGTGATGGGAGAAGTTTTTATCGAAGGGTTTTCGGACAGGAGTTCGATTCTCCTCAGCTCCATTTTTTATTTGTGAATAACCCCCCTGAAGGTACAACATATACTGTATCTTCAAGGGGGTTTTAGCGTTATTATGAAAGGAAATTTGGTTACTTATCTATAGGCTGATAAGGTCTGCTGAGATTTGCTTTATATGGATTCGGTTTGATATAACGACCCCATTTGGTGTATACATATTCTGTATTATCTTGTGGTTCAATATATCGTTTGAGGGCATGAATAATGTACTCTTGATAAAGACTAATATCATTGATATTTGAGACACGTACTTTGATCTCTTTTTTATTTTCATCTGGCATGATTAGAGTAATTTGAGATTCATTTGAAATTACTCGTACAATCCATTTACGGACACTATTTTTATATAGAATTGCAAAGTATGAATCAGTTGTTTTATAGGTAATATCCTCCATTTTAACAAAGTCATTTAATAATGTTTTTACCATGAGGAGAATATCAAGTTCAAGATCGCTAGGCATTTTTTCTGTAGGATTTTGTGTTGCATTGATGTATCCAGACTCATTGACAATAGATGTCATCTTTTTTTTAACTAGCTCATCAATATAATCATTCATTGCCTTTTTTAGAACTGGTTTGTATCGATCTAAAACATTTTGTGTTTTTACTCCTTTATAAAAATTTTTTAAAAATAATTTGAGAAATTCATCGGAGGGATCAGATAAATTTTCTTGAAATTCTTGTTTAAAATAGAAAGAGGATTTTAAAATAGCGGCATTATCGATTAGTTTTTCTTCATCAAATTCCTCTTTTCTAAACTTTTGTATTTCAGAAATATCTTCGTCAGAAAGATTGAACATATTAAATTCGTAGAAGGTTTCTCTATCCATTTTATTAACTTCATTTAAATCAGTAAAAAATTTGTAATTAACCCCATTTGTCAATATGGCAAATCTAGCATTGGTTGTAGAAAAATATCTGAAAAGTTGGGAGTCATGTCTTTCAAGTTTCTTATTAATAGCTTTTGCCTCAATTAAAATAATGGGATGTCCATCTTTTATAATAGCGTAGTCAACTTTTTCACCCTTTTTAATCCCCACATCAGCTGTAAACTCTGGACAGAATTCATTTGGATTAAAGATGTCATAGCCAAGTAATTGAAAAAATGGCGCTATCATTGACATTTTTGTGGCTTCTTCTGTTTGAATGCTTTCTTTAATTCCTGATAGTTTTGCAGAAAATTGTTTTAGCTCTTTGTTAAAGTCCATAGATACTCCCCCTTGTATTTATGATAATAGTTAATTCTATTTTACCATAAATAGTGACAAAATAAGAATAAAAAAATAATATTTTCCATGGTGTCCATTTATTGATGTGAATTTTGAGAAACTTTGGAGTAGTACCAAATGCCGATAATTATAATCAGTCCTCCAATAATGGTATTGACTTGAGGTATTTCCTTGAAGATTAATAAACCTAAAACCGAAGCAAATACTGGTTCCAACAATTTTGCTGTGGAAACAAAGGAAGCATTCAGATATTTTAAAGCCCAGCTAAAAATACTATGTCCCATCAGGGTACAGATAACTGCAAGACATAGACCAAGGGACAGATTTTTCATTCCCCATGAAAAAAGTGAGAGATGATAAAAGGTAGCAGCAATGAAAACTGTGATTGCACTTGAGGTATATACCAAAGTCGTATATACAATGGTAGATGTTTTACGCCGGATGAGCGTGCCGATAATCGTATAAACAGCCATACAAAAAGCGCCGAATAATGCAATAAGATCACCAATAAAGATATCTTTTCCATAGGAGATATCACCATAGGCAACAATAATACTGCCAACAAATGTAATAAATATACCAATCCAGCCGTTTTTACTGATTTTTTCTCTCCATAGGAAAAATGAGCCAAGAGCGACAAAAAAAACCTCTGTATCTACTAAAACAACTGCAGAAGAAATACTGGTATAATTCAGTGACTCAAAATAACAAGCAAAATGAAGTCCTAAAAAGATACCACTAATTCCAGAGAGAATCCAGTCTTTTTTTGTAAGCCCAAGAAGTTCTGGTCTTTTTTTGACGATGCATGGTAGCAGCAAAAGAGAAGAGAAAAACATCCGATAAAAAACAAGAATCAGGGGAGGAGCAGTGGAAAAACGCACAAAGATAGCAGAAAATGACACGCCAATAACACCGAGTAGTAAAATTAGAATATGCATAAGAAACCTCTTTTCACAAAACTATCTGCTGTTTTTTGTAGGAAGATTGATGAGAATAACGGAAAAAAAGACAAGAATAATTCCAGCGAATTTAATGAAAGTCGCTGATTCATGAAACATGAAAATGCCTAGAAGTGCTGCGACAACAGGCTCTATGGTTGCTATGATAGAGGCACTACTAGCTGGAATCCATTTAAGTCCTGTGGTATAAGCCAAATAGGGTAATGTAGCTGTGCTTAATGCAAAAGCAATAGCAAATGGCCAGCTACTACTTTCTGTCACATAGCCAAAAAAAGAAATTGGATTAACAAAGAAAGAAGAAAAAATGGCAGAGAGCAGAAAGGTATAGAAAGCAATTGTAATTGAACTATAACCACGACGAATGGCTAAGGTACCAAAAATACTGTAAAGTGCATAGCCGAGACCAGAAAGTATACCAAGTCCTAAACCAAAGACTGTTATAGTACTGTTTTCATTCCAAAATTCTGTGACCAGAATACAGCCTGTAACTGTTAGAATTAAGGATAAAATTTTACGGCCATGAAGTTTTTCATGAAAAAAAAGAGCAGAAAATAACATAACGTAGCCAGGAGCTGTGTAAAGTAGTGAGGCAGCGATGCCAATACTGATAGAATTGATAGCTTTCATATAACACCAGCTAAAAAAGATGTAACTAAGAATACCAGTACCAATGAAATATTTTAGGTCTGAGATTTTTTTTAGTCGAAAAAGAGTTCTGTCTTTTAGTAAAATAAGTAAGAAAAGAATTACAGTGCTAATGGTTACTTTTAAAAAGAGCATTTCTAATTCATTGATACCTAACTGTGTTGTTTGTTTTGTAAATACTCCGATTGCACCCCAGGAAACCGCAGCATAGAGGATATATAAATAAGCAAGAATTTTCATTTGTGCCTCCCATGAAATAAACTTCAATTATATAGTAACGATTTTTATAGACAAGTGCAAGGTTACAATAAAATTTGATATTCCCATTTACAGTAATTTATACTATAGTTTATGTAAGAGGTGAGTTAAAATGGAAGTAATGTTGGATCAGCAAGTATTGAGCAAGTTTCCTGATACAAAAATTGCGATATTAAGATACAGCACAAGAGTAGATGAGTCTTCTGAAGCTTTCTGGAGCTATCTAAAAAAAGAAGTGCTTCCGGTAGTGGAAAAAAGTTTCAAGACGGCAGCAGTTTCGGAGCTTAAAAATATAGCATCTTCTCGTCGGGCGTATAAGTCGTTTGGAATAGACCCTAGCAGACACAGAATATCTTCTGAAAGTTTATTAAGAAGGATCAAACAGAAAAAAGAACTTTATCACATCAATACTGTAGTCGATACGAATAATTTAATTTCTATAATTTCAGGATTTTCTGTAGGTAGTTATGATACAAAACGGATAGGAGAAAAGGTTGTAGTCCGACTGGGAAGAGAAAATGAGTTTTATGAAGGAATTGGAAGTGACAAGTTTCATTTAAGGAATCTTCCAGTTTTGGCTGATGAGAACGGAGCGTTTGGAAGTGCAACTAGGGATTCTAATCGGGCAATCATACAATTACAGACTACAGATATTATGACAGTTATTTATGGATTTACAGAAGAAGATATAGCGCAAGTACTTCATAATGCTGAAGAATATTTAAAAAAATTTGCTTTCGCAAAAGAAATTAAAACGGTTATTTTGGATGCAACAAATACTAAAGTGACATTATAATGAAAGAAGCGTGCTGTCTCATCAGATTTAAGCCAAGGAGACAGCACGCTTCTTTTTGTCTTTCCAACAAAATAGAAATTTGGTTATTCTGTTTTGATTGCTGATAAAGCGCTGAGATTCATAGCCCGACGCGCTGGAAAATATCCGGCTAAAAGGCCAACCATTGTGGCAAAGACGATAGAAGCTAACGCAAGCCATAATGGAATGGAGGAGGAAAACATATCCCCAGCAGCTACATTGATAATTAAGGAGATCAACTCGCTTAAAAGAAGACCAATCAGTCCGCCACTAAATCCGATAAAAGCTGCTTCTGTTAAAAATAACCGCCGAATATCGCCAAGAGAAGCACCGATGACTTTCATAATTCCAATTTCACGTGTTCTCTCATAAATAGACATAATCATAGTGTTTGTAATACCGATTGCAGCGACAAAGAGAGAAACTGCTCCGATTGCGCCTAACACAATCTGCATCATCCGAGATGTTTTCTGTGTTGATTCCAGGTATTCTGTCAAACTATAAGCCTCGAATCCCATGTCTTTTATTTGATTTAAGATAGATGTAACTTGCTTTGTTTCTTTTGCTTTTACAAGTGCTTGGTTGTAAACGCCCTTCTTTTGCTGATTATTTCTATCTTTATCAGCATCTGTTTGGCCCTTTTGCTCAGCCTTTTTGACCTTTTCCATTAGACTTAAAGGCATATAGACGTTGTAACTGGTTTCTCCGTCTCCATCTAAGATTCCTACAACTTTTACATTTACTGGTTTGATTGCTTTATTTGCATCTTTTGTGCCATAGGAATGATCAGATGTGATACTTACTTTTTCTTCCATCAAATTTAACTGCGGCGGTTCCATACTCATCTGCATCTGCCAGTTCATTTTAGGATTTCGAAAGTCAGTTAAAATATTTTGACCAACAAGAATCACATCGCCGGAGGTTTCGTCAAATAGAGCTCCGCCTTCCTGAACAGAATATCCAAGATAAGGCATAGCCTTTGGATCAACGCCATAAACAGTTACGCCAGCGGTATAGCGTCCACAGATTAACGTGAGATATTTATTCTCTACAGGAGTTGCTGTTTCTACCCCATCAATTTTCATGAAATCTTGAATTGCTTTGCTGTTTAACTCAGCTTTTTTATTATTTTTTTGACGGGTTCCGCTATCAGAATAGATATAGTCGCTGCCAGCGCTAACGTTAATGATCTGGAGACTGCCCATTTGTTCAATCTGATCATGAAATGTCTGGTTCATACCAATACCAATGGATACCATTACAACAACGGAGGAAGTGCCAATAATAACGCCAAGGATAGTCAAAAGAGTCCTAAGCTTCCGTTTCCACAAATTCCGTATTGCCATACGGAGGAGGTCAAATGTACCCATATCTTCACCCCGATCAGTTCTTATCTTCGTCGTCTTGTTCTAACTCTTCAGAGTCATTTTCTTCTTGGATCAAAAAAGCATGTTCTTTTTTGGCCTTAATCTTTTTGCGGATAATCATTCCTGCAATGAAAAGCACTGCTAAGACAGCAATAACAATACCTGCAATTTTACCATACTTTACCAATGGGTTAACAGGTTCTGGTTCCATTGGCATATCGCTCATATCATCCATGGAAGGCATAGGGAGAACTGTGAGCTGATATGAATTTTTAATTTCTTTATGCTCGCCATCAGGGTCATCATAAGACAGGATAATATCAACATTTGCGTCACCCTCAGATAATGGTGTAAAGGTAGTTTCAAAATAATCCTGATTACCTGATTCAATATTTCCATAGTATGTGCTAGCTTTTGCTGGGTCTACATTTTGACCTTCCATACGGATCATAAAGTTATTTACAGTCACTTTACCTGTATTGTAAAAATCAAAGCTGACAGTAATTGGCATTCCTGCCTCAGCAGTCTCAGGTACAAAAATATCGCCTGTCTCTACTTTTGTGCTTTGTTTTACATTGATACCTAAAAGTTCAGTGGCGGTATATTCATTTTTTTCATCATCTTCATATTCAAAATTTACGGTAAGCGTGTAGGTTTTTGGCTGAGCGTCAGGGACTACATATAAACGCAACTGTTTTACCGCAGTGGATTTTGGTGCAATAGAGTCAAAATAGAACGTATTGCTGCTATCTACAGGAGTAAAAATATTTCCGGTTTTTTCAGTGTCAGAAGAAGTCTCTTCCGCTAAAGTTAAAAACATTTTAACATTTTTAACCGACTTAACGGCGTGTGTATTTAAGAAAGTCATAGAGAGATCAAATTCTTCACCAGCTTGGACAATCAGTGGGTCACAAGTATACTCACTGACAATGATTTTTGGTTTACTTTCCTTCTCATCTCCATCCTCATCATTATCTGGATTAGAAACATTAACCCCTGCAAACTGGCTAAACGTTACAATATTGTTTGCTCCATCTTTTTTTGTGCCATCTTCATATTCTACTGCAAATTCAATGGAGTAATTTTGGGACTTAGAAGAGGCAGTAGCGGCAAATGTATATGTAAAAGGTGTGCTTTTTCCTGGCTCCAATGTTCTCAATGTTTTGACACTTGTAGATTTTGGGACTACACCATCTGCTGCTTTTGCAGTGATCCGAATATTTTCTGCGGTTCTATCACCGTGATTGGTAAGATCAAAAGAGATATTGAAGTTTTGGTTGACGCCATAGGTTCCACTTGGCTCTTTCATATTGATAATTTCAAGATCTGGCTTGCCATTAGATCCACTACCACCGACATTGACGAAAAATTGCTGTTCAATTGGATCTAGGGCAACATTTTGGTCGTTTTTATATAAAATTTTAAATGTGACAGGATAGTTTCCAGACTCTAGATTCTCATTGGCAGCAATTGGGAAAGAAAAATCATAAACGGCATTGATGCCAAGACGTCCAACTTTAACGCTACTGATGCTGTTGTAAAGAGAAATAGTTTCGGAAGACAGACCTGTTATTTGGATTTCAACATCATTCATCTGAATATTTCCTGTATTTTTAATTGATGCACTGACTTTACCGATACCCCCTGGTTCTAAAGAAGTTGGATCTACTTTAAAATTCATGATTTGAAATCGTGGTGTGTTCTGAGAGCCGCCAAGTTTCAGGTAAATCGTATCTTCTCCTGTAAATTTAACTCCAAAACCATTATAGTAAATATATTTTAACTTTAAAGGATAGGTTTTATTTTCTGCACTAGGGTCTGGTGTTACTGTAATATGAAAGCTGCGTTTCATTTTTCCGCCCATAACAGGCACAACATTTCTTTCGTCAGCGAAAGTAATCGTAAATGGATTATTGTCACCAGAGGTTGGCTCAGGTTGAACAATAACATTGTAAGCACCATAATCGGCAATATTACGAAGTTCAATATCGATTTCGTTTTCTTTTCCTACCTGAACATCAAAAATAGGACCATTAGTTAAAACGATTTCTGGGATATAGGTGCTACGATCCACCTCATTTTCTTCATCATCCTCTTCACCAAAAACAGAGAATGTACCTGCCACAATAAAAAGTACTGACAAAAATAAAGCGAGAAACTTTTTTAGTTTAAGTTTCATTGTGTTTCCTCCTTTGTTTTTTTCCTTTGATTTTTAACTTTCTCTTCAATCTTTCCGTCTGACAAACGAATGATGGTATCTGCATAATCAGAAATTTCTTCGTCATGAGTGACGATGATTAGCGTTTGATGGTACTTTTCTGCAAGCCCTGTAATGAGCTGCATCATTTCATCAGTAGTACGGCTGTCAAGATTGCCTGTTGGTTCGTCAGCAAATACAACCTGCGGACGATTGATAAAAGCGCGGGCGATGCTGACTCTTTGCTGCTGGCCACCGCTCATTTCTGATGGTTTATGGTACAATCTTTTTTCCAGCCCAACGCGGATTAGCATTTCCTTGGCTCTTTGTGCTCGCTCTTTTGGTGGTATTTTTTTAAAAATCAGAGGGAGCATAACATTTTCCATCGCTGTCATATTAGGTAAAAGGTTATAGGACTGGAAGACAAATCCTATATAGGCTTGGCGAAATTTCGCAAGCTCATTTTCATTCATTGTCTCAATATGTTTGTTGTGAAAGATAATTTCCCCCATTGTTGGTTTTTCTAAACCAGCTATCATATTCAGCAAGGTAGACTTTCCTGAACCTGATTTGCCTAAAAGACAACAGATTTCTTGGGGATATATCGATACATTAACATCATTGAGTGCATAAATACGCTCATTTCCCATACGGTAGATTTTTTTGACATGGCGAACATCAATAATGGGTTTGTCCAAGGGATACTCCTTTCTGGATTAGAGAGTCTAATCCTATTTTAATTTATATTTATTGTAGCTGATAAGTATTACATAGCAATTACAGTTTTCTTACATTATTCTTTAAAATATGTTTTGATTTGACAACAAGATTAATAAAAAAACAGCGGTAAAATCACAAGGACAGAGTAGAGGAACAAAATAAGTAAGAATGGAATATTCCATAGAGACGTTATATCTTGAAGAAATGTAGAGCCGTCATTTTCAAAATGTACTTTTCCTTTATTGAAACGAATGAATAAGAAAAACAATAGAAAAAGGATAGGCGCTACAAAAAGTACCATACGGCCGATAATAAGGATGTCGTATAGAGTGACTGCTGTATTTTCTACAATGGTTTGTTGCTCTACATTATATAATGTATTTTGTAGATAGACGAAAAAAATCTGTGTTCCGTTAATGATAAAGTGAGATAACATGGATGTGAAGATTGAACCTGTGGTACGAACAAAAAAACAAAAAATACACCCCATAAAGAATGCATATAAAAATTGTTGACCATCAAAATGCATTAGCCCAAAGAAAAGCCCTGTTAAAATACAGCTCGTATATGCATTTGTATTTTTTAACTGGTCATAAATAATCCCGCGAAACATCACTTCCTCGCAGATAGCAGGCATGATAGCCACAGCAAATAAAGTAGAGAAAAAGGGAATCCCTGCATTTTCAATCAACATGGCTGATACGTTATTCTCAAAGAATAAGGACGTGAGGAGTCCTAAAAATGACATAACAGGTTGGATAAAGATAGAAATAAAAAAAACTAATATAATATTATAAAATTTTATAGGTTTTATACTTAATACTTCTCGTAAGTTCTTTTTAGTTACTAAAAGATATAGCAGTGCTGGAACTAGGAAAGACAAAGTTTGGTTTAAAATCATTTGTTCGTTGAGTGATATCGTTGGGAAAAATGATATAAGGAACACCCAGAAGAAGGAAAGCCCCATAAGATAAAGAAAAAAAAGAAGAACAAACAAAGAAACTTGATATATTGGGTTTTTCAAACAAAATACCTCCTGAAAATTTGTTGAGAAAATCTTGATTCGACGAAAAATTACAGACTTTCTATTGACATTATACCATCTAAATCATAGTTTTAGAAATTTTTTTATCAATTTTCGTCTGATTGAAATATGCTTTTGATTGTGGTAAAATAAAATACTAATGTAAAACCACAGAAATGAAGGAGAACAAATGAAGATAGGATATTTAGGGCCCAAAGGTACTTTTACAGAGGAAGCTGCATTAAGCTATATAAGGAATAAAGAAGGTGTTGAGCTAATTGCGTTTCCTACCATTCATGATGCAATTTATGCAGTAGAGGAAGGAGAAGTTGAGGAGAGTATTGTACCTTTTGAAAATTCTACAGAAGGTACAGTGACTAATACGATTGATACTTTAATCTTTGATGTGAACCTTTATATTAAAGGTGAAATTATAGTGCCGATTTCCCAGTCTATTGCAGTACGTCAGGGATTTGATGATACCATAGAAAAAATTTACTCCCATCCTCAGGCACTCGCACAGTGCAGAAAATATTGGCAAAAATATTTTCCTCATAGCGAGTTGGTTGCAGTTTCCTCAACGGCTGAAGCGGCAAAATTTGTCTCTGAATCTACAGGGCCTTATGCCAGCATATGTCCAAAGCGTGCTGCTGATCTTTGCGGTTTACAGGTGCTGGAAGAAAATATTCAAGATGAAAAAAATAATGCAACTAGATTTGTTGTCCTCACAAAAGAAAGACAGGCGCAGATATGTTCAGGGGCAAAGACTAGCATTGTTTTCTCGACAGAAAATCGTCCTGGTAGATTATATAATATACTTGATATTATTTCTATCTGGGATTTGAATATGACTAAAATTGAATCTCGTCCGATGAAAAACCAACTAGGAACTTATGTCTTTTTTGTTGATTTAGAGGCTGATAACAGAAATGATTTATTAGACTGCCTGAAAATGATGGAAAGAAAGACAACGTTTTTGAAGTATTTAGGCTCCTATCACAGTGTTAGAAAGTGAAAGAAGAGGAGGGGTTGGATTGAACAGTAGAGACATTGATATTACAGGAAATATTACTGCAATCGAAGGTCTAAAGGTGCAATTACTGGACTGTATTACGAGATTATATAAAAGCTTGATCGATGGGGAGGCCACAACAAGAGATCGAAGTGACATTTTGGCAGATTTAGTCATTATTACTTATTTATTATCCGACCGTTTAGGAGTATCGTATCAGGGACTTGATATGCGTATATTAAAGCATCTCCGTTTGGGAATTTTAGAAGAGAATTCTTCAGAAGAATGGCATAGGACGTTATCTGATCTTTCTCAGTATTTAGCAAATCGAAATAGCTGATTACAGGTGGGATTTATGAGTGATAAAACATATAAAGTAAGGAAAAAACTATATAAAATTTTGGCATTGGGGCTGGTTATAGGCATTGGATTTTGGCATTCTGCCCAAATGGGAGTTTTTTATTTGCTTTTTATTGCGGGGTTGTGGTTTCTTTTGCGTCGTGTGGATACCAAAAAGCAAAAGGAAGATGAGATTGTTCGGGAAGACTTTGAATATTTAGCAAGTTTAGAGATTCCAAGTAATATGCCTTTTCCGTTTGCGGTGACGGACCAAAATCAAAAGATATGCCGATGTAATGATGAATTTTATCAAGTGTTTGACTCTACAGAGGTCATAGGCAAAAAAATTAGCCATTTGTTTCCGAGTTATGATTGCCATATCAATAAACAACGATTAAAAAATAGAGATAGTTATTATGATGTTTATACTGCAAAATGTTCTGTGAAGGATACGATGAATCATACTTTGGGTGAGTCATACTCAATTGCTCTTGTTGATGTCAGTGACAACGAAAAAATGAGGCAATCTTTAGATCTTAATTCTACTGTTTTAGGATTGATTTATTTAGACAATTATCAGGAAGTTGTCGAGGATATGGAGGAATCAAAAGTTCCTCTGCTATCTGCGATGATTGATGGGAAATTTAATGAACTGGAAAAGGAACAACATATTGTTATTAAAAAACTGGAAAAAGATCGATATTTGTGTATTATGACAAAGGAACAGTTGGAAGGTCTAAAGGAGTCGAAATTTGAAATTTTAAATATATTGAAGGATGTTAATATAGGGAATCAAATACCTGTGACATTGAGTGTAGGAATCGGTATTGGCGAAGGAAAAGTTGACGAGGCAATGAAAAATGCCCGTGCTGCAATTGATCTTGCCATAGGCCGTGGAGGAGACCAGGTGTTGGTGAAAGAAGGAGAAAATTATCTCTTTTATGGCGGGAAAAGCGGAGAAGTTGTTCATAATGCCCGTATTAGAGCTCGTGTAAAAGCCGATGCCCTTGCTGAGCTTATTTCAGAGGCAGATCATGTTCTTATTATGGGGCACAAACAGTGTGATTTGGATAGTCTGGGATCCTCCATGGGAGTTTACCGTATTGCAAAAAGCTTAAATAAAGATGCCTTTATTGTTTTGAATCAAATCTCAATAGGGGTACGAAGACTTTATGAGCATCTTTCAGAGTTTGATGAGTATCATGATTTGTTTGTAAGTGGAGATGAAGCCTTAAAAATAGCGACTGCAAAAACCCTTTTAGTAGTGCTGGATACACACAGAGAAAGTATGGTGGAGGATGGAAGGGTACTGGAGAAAGTGAAGAAAACAGTTCTTTTTGACCATCACAGAAAAAGCACAGATTTTATTGACCATGCAGTGTTGATTTATCATGAACCTTATGCTTCATCAACTGCCGAACTTGTGACAGAGATGATTAAGCATATCAATGCAGATGTGAAATTAAAAAGTCCAGAGGCTGATGCGTTATTGGGTGGAATAACTGTGGACACAAAAAATTTCTGTATGAAGACAGGTGCTGTCACTTTTGAGGCGGCTGCCTATTTGAGAAGAAATGGAGCAGATACTGTTCGTGTCAGACTGCTATTTCAAAATGATATGGTGGCCTATAAGGCAAAAGCACGGGCAATTAGCGATGCTGAAATTTTTATGGATCAGATCGCAATTTCTATATGTCCAGCGACTGTAGAAAATACAGTACTGACTGCTGCACAGGCGGCAGACGAACTTTTAAATATTGTAGGAATCCAGGCATCTTTTGTGCTCTGCCAAGTGGATGAACTAATTTATTGTAGCGCAAGAAGCCTTGGAACTATTAATGTACAACTTATTATGGAAAATCTAGGCGGTGGTGGGCATCTCACTATGTCTGGAGCACAATTTATAAATAAAACGATGAATGAGGCTACATCAGAATTGAAAAAAGCAATTGAAAGTTACATTAAAGGAGGAATTTGATATGAAATTAATTTTATTACAGGATGTAAAAAGTGTTGGAAAAAAAGGCGATACGATCAATGCAAGTGATGGTTATGCAAGAAATTTTCTTTTGCCAAAGGGTCTTGCCATTGAGGCTACAAAAAGTAATATGAATGATTTGGAGTTAAAAAAGAAAGCAGAGGATAGGAGAAAGAAAGAAGAATTGGCAGAGGCAAAAAAAGTTGCGGCTTCTGTGGAAGAGGGTACAATCAAGGTTGTAGTAAAGACAGGTGACAATGGGAAATTATTTGGTGCAGTTACCAATAAAGAAATAGCATTAGCGTTAGAAGAACAGAAAAATATTAAAATTGATAAGAAAAAAATTGTTTTATCTGATCAAATTAAGTTGGTAGGGGAATATACCGTAAGTGTGAAATTACATTCCCAAGTGACGGCTAAATTAAAAATAGCGGTTGTAGAGGGTTGAAAGAGAATTATTAAAGACTGAAAGTGGGAAAAGACATGGATCAGGTAAAACCAGATCAAAACTCATACTTCCAAAAAGTGCCGCCCCATGATGCAGAAGCAGAGCAGGCGGTATTAGGCTGTGTTTTTATAGATAGAGAAGCTGCTAGTATTGCTATTGAAACATTAAAAGCAGATGATTTTTATCGTCCAGACCATAAAGTGATATTTGAGGCTGCATATGAGCTGTATTTTGCCGGTGTTCCGATAGATGTTATCACCATTAAAAATAAGTTAGAAGAAAAAAATATGTTTGAGCAGATTGGCGGAATTGCCTATTTAGCGAGCATTGCTTCTGCAGTGGGTAATTCCGTTAATGTGAAGCATTACGCCAAAATTGTCAAGGAAAAGTCCATGCTGCGTCGTTTGATCCAGACAGCCCAGGAGATTTCAGGGGAGTGTTATGAAGCGAGGGAAAGCCTGGATATCATCATGGATAAAGCTGAAAAAGGCATTTTTGATGTTATGCAGAATCGTCAGACAGAAGAATTTTTCCATGTTAGAGATATTACGGTCAAAGCTTTTGAAAATATTGAAGATTTATATAAGAACAAAGGGAAGCTTACAGGGGTTGCGACAGGATTTACAGACTTTGACAATAAAACAGCAGGATTACAAAAGTCAGATTTAGTATTGATTGCTGCAAGGCCTTCTATGGGAAAGACAGCATTTGCTCTTAATATTGTACAGAATGCTGCAATCCGACATAATGTTCCTGTGGCGGTTTTTAGCTTAGAGATGTCAAAAGAACAATTGGTAAATCGTATGCTATGTTCAGAAGCAATGATGGATGCCCAAAGAATGCGTACAGGAATGTTAGAAGATGACGACTGGCCCAAATTGATTCAAGCGATGGGACCTTTGTCAGAGGCACCGATTTATATAGATGACACACCAGGGGTATCTCCTATGGAGATTCGATCCAAATGCCGAAAGCTTAAATTGGAAAAGGGTTTGGGATTAGTTGTGATAGATTACTTACAGTTGATGAGTGGAAACTCGCGAACAGATTCCAGACAACAGGAAATTTCGGAAATTTCTCGAGCATTAAAAGCATTGGCAAGAGAAATGGAGGCACCTGTGATTGCGCTTTCTCAGTTAAGTCGTGCTTGCGAGTCTCGTGCAGACCATAGGCCTATGCTTTCGGATTTAAGAGAGTCAGGGGCAATTGAGCAGGACGCCGATGTTGTTGTTTTTCTTTATCGAGATGAATATTATAATCCTGAGACAGAAAAAAAGAATCAAGCAGAGTTGATTATTGCTAAACAGAGAAATGGGCCAACGGGAACAGTGGATTTGACATGGATTGGGCAGTATACAAAATTTGCAAGCGCGCCAAAACCATTTTAATCTCAAAAACAAAAAAACAGCATAATGTATATTATGCTGTTTTTTGCTAATATTATTATGTTGAACAACAAAACAAGCTTTTCCGATTTTATCGAAAACAAGTTTGATCAAGAAATTAAGCCTGTTTTGGAGCGCCAACAGGACAAGAACCAGCGCAAGCGCCACAGTCGATGCATGTTCCTTCGTCGATTGTGTAAACACCGCCGTTTTCTTTAATTGCAGATGTAGGGCATTCAGCTTCACAAGCGCCACATCCGA
Organism: Clostridiales bacterium; assembly: GCA_018364635.1. GTDB lineage: Bacteria > Bacillota > Clostridia > Lachnospirales > Anaerotignaceae > JAGZLR01. Next base: position 17,775 of record JAGZLR010000033.1, read on the forward strand.
TACATTCAGAACCGATTACATATGCCATTGGAAACACCTCCTATTAAAATTTACGTATTTATTTTATATCAAAAGAGCATAATAAGCAAGACTTTCATCAAAATATTTTTAAAATGTTATTCCCATCCGATATAAATTTAGGAAAAAGTGAAAATTCTTTATTAATAAAGGAAAAAGTGTCATTTCTATGGATTTTTAACAGGAAATGTGCTATAATATATCAAAAGGTAGAGGAACGGCCGTCAGAAATGTATCAGGGCTGCTAATCATAATCGTTGGAACAGAATATTTATAAGCTTTGCACAGATGTGGTGATCATTTTATTTGGCTGAAATTCTCTATTACGATAATTGTTACATGGATTGAACGGGGGAATTTCTGATCTAATACAGTTAAGTATTAAAGGCGGGAATTAAAATTCAGCGTCTTTTCTTTTTCTAAAGGTTAGTTCAGAGATATGTAACAGGTAAGGAAGAGGGAGAGAGCTATGGAAGAGAAAGAAATAGAAATTACGGCTTCATTGGAGGATTACTTAAAAACAATTTATTTTTTAAACGGAAAAAACAAAAACGTTCGTATTACTGATATTGCGGCAGAACTTAAAATCTCAAAGCCTAGCGTAAATAGAGCAATTAATACACTGAAAAGCTATGGTTTGGTGGAACATGAGTATTATGGTGCGCTGATGTTAACTGAAGAGGGCGTTAAGTTGGCTGAGAATGTAGCTATTAAGCATATGACTTTAAAGAGATTTTTAGTCGAAGTCCTACATGTGGATGAAGCTACTGCAGATAAAGAAGCTTGTTTAATGGAACATTGTTTGAGTATGGACACGACAGAACGGGTTATGGAGTATATGGGACGAAAACAAGGTAATTTTTGCCAAGAAGAAAATTGAAAACAGGGGATCTTAATCCCCTGTTTTTTATTTTTGATATTTTTTTCCAAGCAGGAAGGTAACGGCGAACATAAAAGAAGCACACAGCACCATGGTTGCCCCAGCTGATGTGTCTATATAGTAAGAAATAATTAGACCAGCTATACCAGAAAATAGCCCAATGGCTGTAGAATAAAGATGATATTGTTTAGCATTTGAGGCAATGTTTCGTGCAGCGGCAGCAGGCAGTATTAGCAGAGAATTGATTGTTAAAATGCCAATCCACTGTATAGAGATCATAACTGCTGTAGCTACGGCGACTACAAATAGATTTTCTATCAAAAAAGTATGAATCCCGCGACTGGAGGCTAGGGAAGTATTGATACTTACTAATAAAAGATGGTTATAGATTTTATACCATAGAATATAGGAGATAATCAGCATAATGAAAACTAAGAGCACTTCCGATGGTGAGATGGTTAGAATATCCCCAATTAAATAGGTAGAAAATTTTGCAAAACCTCCATTTTTTGAGAGAATTACAATTCCAAGAGCCATAGATACAGAAGAAAAAACACTAATGACAGTGTCGGTAGATGTTTTTTCTCCAGCTTTTACACGACAGATAATGAGGCTCATAAAAATCCCAAAGGCTAGCATGGAAAAAACAGGTTGCCGTAGCCCCAAAAGAACACCTAAAGCAATGCCGGTAAAAGCGCTATGCCCTAGAGCATCGGAAAAGAAAGCCATTTTATTATTGACTGCCATTGTTCCGAATAAAGCAAAACAAGGTGCGATTAGGATGGTAGCCCAAAATGCATGTTTCATAAAATGATAGGTTAGAAAGTCAAAGGGTAGAAGCAGATCAGTTAATTGATAAACGAGTGTCATAATCGTCCTCCTTAATATGGAATCCAAAGGTATGAAAGAAAGCGCTAGAGGCAAAAACATCATTCACAGAGCCATGTTCCTGTACAGTTTTGTCTAAAAGAATAGCTGTATCAGCATATTTAAAAATAAGATTTAAATCATGGGATACAAGAATGATTGCCATATGATACTGATCTCTTAAAGCGGTTACCATTTTATAAAAAATATTAAGCCCTGCAAGATCAATCCCTGAGACAGGCTCGTCTAAAATCAATAAGTCAGGCAGAGGATCGATCGCAAGGGCGAGTAAAACCCGCTGTAACTCTCCTCCTGACAGGTCTCCTAGCTTATGGTCAATTACGGATTGACAATCCAGTAAGGAGAGTTGCTGTACAACTTCATTGCGCGTTTTTTGATCTGCTCCCATCCAGACAGGACGGCAGCCTTTTGCAGCTGCAAAGAAATCTAAAACACTGACTGGTGTGTTTTTATCAAAATTTAACTGCTGAGGCACATAACCAATTACTGGCCTCTTAAGTTTACAATTATCATGCTGGATAAAATTAATTGTTCCATGATGAGGAATTTCATTTAAAATTGCTTTGAGTAAAGTTGTCTTTCCTGCACCATTTTTTCCAATTAATGCTGTTAATTCGCCGCAATGCAGGTCAAGATTAATATTTTCGATGATAGGGTTCCCTCTATCGGTGACAGAGAGATCTTTGATTTGGATGCGGCACAAACCGCAGCTATTATGAGTTTTCATCAAGTGCCTCCTTTAAAAGGAAAAGGTTTTGTTTCATTACTTCTGTAAAAGTTTCTGTATCATGAATAGGAGAAGTAATGGGATTTAATAGAATTATTTTTGCGCCTGTCTCACGGGATAATACTTCAGCTAATTTTCTACCACTGTCATCAGCTGTGAGAAGAAGTTCTATTTTCTCTTTTTTCATAAGATCAATGATAGAACCTAATTCTCGGGCAGAAGGCTGACGATTTTCGTCAAGAGATAGGGTATGAGCAATATCAATAGAAAAAAAGTCAGCGAGATATACAAACCCTTCGTGGAGAGAGATAGCTTTTATTGGTTTATAGCTGGATACAGATAGAGTTTGGTCTGAAGTAAGAGAAGAGACCAAGTGATCTGTATTTTGGCGGAATAACATGGCATTCTGGGGATATCGTTTTATGAGTTCCTCACAGATTGTTTCGGCCTGCACTGCTGCATTTTGTGGAGAAAGCCAAATATGAGAGTTAAAGTGATCCAACTCCTCCGCTTCCCCGTTTGTATGGTGATGGTCATGCTCCTCGTTTTCTATTAACCGTAGATCTTCCCCATGAATAGAAGAATTGATAATTGAAAGATCAGGATATAATCGGATAGCATGGTCAATAAAACTTTCCATTCCGAGACCATTGATGATAAAAGTGTCTGTATTCTCTAAAATTTTCATATCTCTGGTAGATAATTGGTAATCATGGAGACATCCAGTTTGGGGTTGTGCAAGGTTTTGGATGGTGATATCAGAGGCTCCATCGACAACTGCCTGCGTGATTAAATAAATAGGATAGAAAGATGTTGTTACCACAGATGAATAAGATGGTTGTTGCTTTTGACATCCAGATAAGATGAAGAGAATTATAAGCAGTAAAGATGATATTCTTTGTTTCATGAGTTTCTCCTTTTATTAGTTGCAAGTGACTTGCAACTAATTGTATATTCTTTGTTTGATGTTGTCAAGAGGAAACATTGCTGTTATGATTGAGAAAGAGAAGACGGCTGTTTTGGGAAAGGGTACAGGCGGTGGATAAAATGAAAATGACAAAACAACGACATAAGATTATTGAAATTTTAAAAGAATCTAGTAAGCCTTTGACTGCTGAAGAAATATATTTGGAAGCAAAAAAAGAATTTGAAGCAATTGCGTTGACGACGGTTTATAGAAATTTGGAAGCCTTGATAGGAAATCATTTGGCGCAAAGATTAATGTTTTCAGATGGAACAGCAAGATATGAATATCAGGCAGACGAACATGGACATAATCATTTTATGACATGTAATCTTTGTCACAAGTCTGTTCCTTTGCGTAGATGCCCGCTAGAGAAGCTTTCAGAGGGAATCCAAACTGAGACAGGATTTATAGTGACCGGACATAACATTGAAATCTATGGTTATTGCAACGACTGTGCGAAAAAGATGGCTGATCAGGAGGAGAAAAAGTGAACTTAAAACCAATGAAACGAGAGTTTTTTCTTAGAGATACTAAGACAGTCGGGGAAGAGTTGATTGGAAAATATTTAGTTCGCAAGAGGTCAGAGGGAGAAATAATTGTACAGATTACAGAAACAGAAAGTTACTGTGGTCCAGAAGACAAAGCTTGTCATGCTTATGGATGGAGAAAGACTAAGCGTGTAGAACCATTGTATATGATGGGAGGTCATGCATATGTCTATTTAATCTATGGAATGTATTACTGTCTAAATGTAGTTACAGAACCAGAGGGAATGCCTTGCGCAGTTTTAATCCGAAGTGGTGAGATTATCCGTGGAGCTGATTTCATAAGCAGCAACAGATTCGGTAAAAAATATGGAGACTTAAATGGAAGTCAGAAAAAAAATTTGATGAACGGTCCTGGAAAACTTTGTATTGGTTTACAAATTGGATTAGATCTGAATAAGAGTGATATGATTGGAGAAGATCAATTGCTTTATCTTGCTGAAGACACCATAGAGAGAAAAGTTTCTGTGGAAAAAACACCTAGAATAGGAATCGAGTATGCACAAGAGTATGCGGATAAACTATGGCGTTTTATAAAAAAGAGTTGATTCAGTGAAGGGGTTGTGATAAAATGATACAAGTTTTTACAAGGAGGAATTATTATGAGATATCAGACCAAAGGAGTATGTGCTTCAGCAATTGATTTTGATATCAATGATGGCAAAGTAAGCAGTGTGTCTTTTACAGGTGGCTGTGATGGCAACCATAAAGGGTTGTGTTCCTTGGT
>JAGZLR010000133.1 GCA_018364635.1 Clostridiales bacterium
AAAGGCAAAATCACTTTTCCACGATATGATGCAACAGGCTGCTGCTGAATTTGGTTTCGAAGCAGAAGATATCCCTTTGATGATAGAGGCAATTCCTACCTCTTCTGATTCTATTGTACTCATTATCACAAAGGTAGAAGATCCCGAAGAACTTGATACAAGATTTTCAAAATTTGCTCCTTCTCCTACTGATTTGGATAGCAGAAAACGAAATGTCTTAGATAAATTAGAAGGTGCAGAAGATATTTTAGATTTGATAAACAAAGTGAAAGAAGCAGTGGCTGAACCTCCTGCTCAGATAGCCGAAGAAAAAAAAGAAACAAAAGTTCCGGCAATTCGCCTTTTTTCATTCTTGAGTATGGATAGTGTGATACACGCATCCCACTTACTCCAAACAATGTACTTTGGTTCCAACACATTATACAAAGATACTTCAACCAATACGTTCATTCTAGTACTTACACAGTCCGAACACACAACTGCTGAATACAATAAGATATGTAATATGCTATCCGAATATGGCTCTCTGGAACGAGCTTCTGGAGCTACACTTGCGTATCTAGAAGAACATTGTGAAGTATTTATATCTAACGATGCAATTCAACAATTGGCAATCATTTAAATTCACACAGAAAGGGGAAGAGAGTTCTCAATTACTCTCTTCCCCTATTTTTACTTTTATGCATTAAGTGCTGCATTAATCTTTTCAACTAATAATTCCACATCAATACCATGCACCATTGCTGCTTCTTCCAGAGTTTCTCCCTGTGCAGATGGACATCCTAAACAGTGCATACCAATTTCCATTAAAATCGGTGCCACCATAGGATTAATTGCAAGAATTTCACCAATTGTCATTTCTTTTGAAACTTGTCCAGCCATTTTAGTTTCCTCCTTCTATAAATTTTATTGTACCTATTATAATACCATTTTTACAAATTAGCAATCTCTTAAACATTATAAAAATTTCTTAATTGTATATACAATTATACACAAATTGAGATTACTCAAAAGTCAATATTTTTACTCTGTTTTTTCGACAAAATTATGTTTTTATTATTTCTCTACAAAACGCCTGTTCTTTTTTTCACAATAATAATCCACACTTTCCACGCTCTTTAGTGTGGATAATGTGGATAACTTTGAGGAAAACTACTATTTATTGTGTTTTTTTCGATTTTTTGTGTTGATAAGTCTGTTTCTATTTTTTTTCTCTTTTTTTCATATTTCGACATTTTTGTGCATTTTGCATATGCCATTATTTTCTACATTCTTATGATTCCAAAAACCTCAAGACAATTCTTGAGGTTTTTACTATAATTTCTGAACTATTACAAAAGTCTTCTGACAGTAATAATATTCGCATATGTTGCTGACGATACTCCAATCCCATGTGCCTCATCAATCGCATTTACAATCTGACCATTTCCTACATAAATTCCTACATGCCCATCATAGCAGACTACATCTCCCGGAACGGCTTCACTATAACTTACTTCTGTTCCTGCGCTTCTCATAGCACTTGATGTACGTGGCATGACAACTCCAAAATTAGCGTACACAGCTTGGACAAATCCAGAGCAATCTGCACCGTTTGTCAGGCTCGTACCGCCCCATACATATGGATTACCCACAAACTGCATTGCATAATCCACAACAGCCTGCCCATTCCCTGAATCCACCGCAGTAGTTGCAGCAGCCTCCGTTTCCTTTGCCTTTTCTTCCGCAGCTTTTGCCGCTTCCTCTGCAAGTCTTACCGCTTCCTCTTCTTTCGACTCTGCATAAGAAAAACACTCTGCCGCGAGGTCTTCTGCTGTCACTTCGTCCAATGCTTCTACATCTACTTCTGGTTTCTTCTCTGCTACAATTGCTTTTGCTTTTTCCTCTGCCAACTCTCCGGTCAAAATATATTCTGTTTTCACATAGCCTGTTACAGTGCCAGATTCAATCTGTGTCCATTCTCCTACCGGTCCAATGACTTTTGCAGCTCCCTCTTCATAAAGCTTTCCAATCCACTCGCTATCCTGAGACGGCTCTCTTCTTATAAATAAGTAACTTCCCTCTTCTACCTGTGTAAATGCCATATCCGCATACACATTTTTCAACTCTGTCTCCACATATCGCTCAATGTCGGCCGTAGCACTTGCTAAATATCCTTTATTTATAGTAATTGTTCTCTCTGCGTTTTTTGCTTCAGCAGCAAGAACGTTATCATTCGGTATTAAAACTGCACTTGTTAATACTCCTAAAGTGATTCCTTTTTTCAGGAATTTTGAATACATAATCATCCTCCTACAACAATTTTAAAATATTACAAATTTGTTAAATATGTTACATCTGTATTATATCAATGTAAAATGTTGCTGTCAACCACGTATGTTATGTTTTTATTGTGAACTTTTCTAAACTTTGCTTTTAAAACTTCATTTTATTATTGACAAATTCTTATTTTTTTTATATTATAATTACGATAACTATTACTATTATTATTCGAAAGGAGGATTCCCATTGGCAACTTTAAAATATAGCCGCCAGCGAGAGTCCATCAAAGAATATTTGAATAGCACAACGGAACATCCAACAGCAGATACTGTCTATTTGAATGTAAAACAAGAATTTCCAAACATTAGCCTTGGAACAGTATACCGTAATCTAAATTTGTTGGCAGAAATCGGTGATGCTATAAAGATATCTACTCCAAATGGAGGAGATCGATTTGATGGAAGAACGATGCCCCATTACCACTTTTGTTGTACTTGTTGTGGCAGAGTCATG
>JAGZLR010000134.1 GCA_018364635.1 Clostridiales bacterium
GTCTCCGTTTTTCCAGTTCTTCTATGATTATGGCTGGAACCCGCAAAACCCGGAAACTGTTTGGTGTTTTTGGATCTCGTTCAATCAGCCCATAATTGTCTATTTTACTTCCACTCCCTTTTTTTATAAGTGGATCTGAAGCAATCTGCCTTCTGATAGTTACAGTCCTTTTCTCCATATCCAAATCGCTGAATTTAAGTCCAAGAATCTCGCCTTTTCGTAAGCCACAGAATAGCCCTAACAATATTTCCAAATACCAGTTATTTTCGGAAGACGCTTTCAGCAGGACCTTGATTTTTTCTTTACTCAGAATTGTTATCTTTGGCTTTTGTCTCTTATACGGCTTTGTGCCAGTAACCGGATTGGTTTTAATATACCCACCGATTACTGCCTCTTTCATTGCCATATTTAGAATCTCCCGCCCTTTATTTCCTGCAGAGGCACTGACCTTTGCTACCCGCTCCAACAATGCATCAAGATACTCTGCATTGGCAAACCGGACCTTGATGTCGTACTCAATATTCGGCAAAATTAAGTCATAAACCGCATACGCGCCTACCATTCTGGTTGTTGTTTCAATTCTTTGAGAGAATATCTCCTCAAACCAATAAATCAAATAATCCTTAAGCGTGACTTCTGTATTGATTTGATGTGCCAGATGATAGGCCCGATACGCCTTTTTAAACTCATCTTCGTGTCGCCTATAGCTCTTATCAGCCTCTTCACTGGTAGCAAACCCGCCCTTTTTGCTGTACTTTATCGAACCATCGTCCTGAAGTATCTTGGTACGGTGATACCATGAATTATTTTCAAAAAAAGCTGCACTATTCTGTGGTTTTCTTTTCAACTATCTCACCCGCCTTAACTAATTCCGTCTAGCCAGTCATCAAAAGATTGTTTGGGAACCCTGAAAAGCTTTCCAACTTTAAGGACCCGGAACGGCTTTTGATTCCTATACGCCTCGTCCAAAAAGGTATATGTTTTGCTCCTCCCAATCCCTAAAATCTCCTGGATTTCCTCTGCGTTATATACTTTTTTATCTTTCTGTAAAACTTCTATCGCTGTCACCCCCTTTACAAAGGCAACTAGCCATGAGCATGATTGATACCACCTAACGTGGTTCAATCTTAGACTAATCGCTAATACTATATTGATTTCACAAAACCGCTCGGTTTTTAAAACAGTCTGTTTCTCTACAATCATTGTAAAAAATTGGCTTTTGTTTCCTCAAGAGCATTTCACAATTTTTTCACTTCTTATAACATTTCATTAAGGTGGTTGTGCTTTCTCCAAAGCAAATTTTCATGCCGTATTTACTCGTCCCCCGGCATCTGGAGTTGTCCTACCTGTTTGCAAAACAGCTTAAACCACGCCAGATGTTTCCATACTAACGCAGCCTCCCCTCATTAGGTGAGCGGCAGTCCCCACAAGTTTCCAACTGATACCATCCTCGCACAGCTTATGCGGCCGTCACAAGCCATCAAACCCCTGCCCGGGCTTATTTTGATTTGATATATTTCGCAGCATTTCTGCTATGGCGTATCTCTCGTATGCTCGATTTCAGTTTTTGTTATAGGACAACTGAACCTATGCTATTTTCAATGTACAAAAAATAAACCTTATATAATATAAATAGGATTAGAATGGGATTATTTAGAAATCTTATAAAAATAAATAGATTATTTTAATTTAATAATTGAATACACCACAATAGATACAAGGAACAACATAGACAACTGTTCTTTGAGGGCTGCAAAATTAAAAGCTGCTATACAACGGGGGCGTACCGATTACCACCTGATTTTCAATTATCTATAAGCACATTTCAAAACGTGTGTACGCTAAACTGCACTTTAATAGGTCAAAATGAGGACAGTGTGACCGGGCAGAACATTTTAGATGAAGTCAAGAACGAAATTTTAGAATGGGTGAACATGAACTAAATAACTATCAAACGCTGGCGACTAAGGGATAGCCAGTTAGTCGGTGGCTTTGATAAATTAAAGCCACCGTTTTCTTTTTGAAAAATTAGAGTACGGAGGGTGTGTTAAAGTTGCCCTTTTTAGGACACGGCGGTGTCAAGGACAAAAGATAGACGCTCTGCTCAGACTGTATTAGTTGATTTTAATATAGTAATCCCTCCATTTACAAGAGCATACCGAAAAAAGAGCTGCCAACCTTACCAACAACGCCATCCCAAAAAACAAGGCGGCGTTTTACAATAGGGGCACTTCTGATTAGTGTGGCCAGAAGCAATATGCTTCCTGCGCCCCCTCATGGAAAGAGATTCTGGTGCTTATATCCCCCAGCGCTATCATCTGCAAAACACAGGCTGGGCTTTATATCTGTTTATCAAATTTCACTATATCTTCATCTAAAATATAATTTACCGTGCCAAGATATTCTCCTTCTCCATATCTTGGTATTGTTATATTTTTTCTTTTTACAACCTCCCTATACCATTTCACCGCAGTCGGAGAAGCAATATATCTCTTAAAATCATCGATGGTTGGTTGGCTATTTTCCCATATTTTCTCCTTTTTATAAATCTTCGATCCACTCCATATCTTTACATACTGGCCATTGTCAGAAAAAAACCTGATTAGAACGGACTCATCAACAATTCTTATGCCATCAATTTCCAGCGATGTAAAGCTATCTATATTCGTGCAGACCAATTGAATAATCCGTTCTTCCGGATAAGGTTCAGGAGGAAGAAATCCATTGGTTATATCTCT
>JAGZLR010000004.1 GCA_018364635.1 Clostridiales bacterium
CGCGGATGTCTTCAAGCATTCGCTGTTCTGGTATTCGTCAGGTAGAAAATCAGGCAAAAAAGGCTTTGATTGATATATTAAATAGAGAGTACAATGCTGATGGAGCAAATTTGAATCGTACAAAAAATAAGGCTGTTTATCTATTGACATATTTTCAGCGATATGGGAAAGATATATTTAAAAATTACAGAGAGGATGCATTTCCGGTTTTTGTGTATTATGGGGTGTGTACCAATAAATTCGAGGCGCTTTTTTTGGAATTTCTTTCGTATCTCCCATTAGATGTTATTTTAATCAATCCAGATCTTACGAGACAATGTCTGTTTTTAGATCCTAGATTGTTTGAAAAGAAGTTTGAGCAGTCAATGAAAGCAGAAAGTTTTCCCCAGGAACTTAATGATATTACTTATTCCACTGTTGCCTATCATGCGGAGGAGGAGCTGACAGAGCTTATGTATCAAGATACGGGGCTTTATCGGCTTCGACAGTATCAAAAAGCCGTTTCTGTACCTATTCAAACAATGTATGAAGAAATTTATTTGTTATGGGATCAGGAATTAAAGTATCGTCCCAATTTTGAGGTTATGGATGACAGAGTGGTGGTACCGTCTCTTCTTTGTAAAATTTCAGGCGTGAAGGATGGAAATATACATGAATACTGGGCTTCTTTGCAAAAGTTATATACAAAGGATACATTGTTTATTAATAAAGTGCCGTATATTTTGAGTAGCGAAATAAAAAATAGACAGATCTGTATCTCCTTTTTGAAAAATAGAAAACTTCTGAGAGACAAAATAAAGGGGAGTTCCGTATATCCATATAGCATTTTTCGAGAGGAAACCCAAGATTTTATGTTAGATAAATTACAGGAGCTTCTGGACAGCGGTTTGGTGAAAGGAACATATTCTAATGGAATGGAATTTACCATCATCGCTGTTATCCTAAATCTAGATAATAAAATTACTAGAATGATACAAAATTTTGATTTCACACGAAAAAATCCAAAGATTTTAGTTTTGGCAACAGACGAAAAGATTCTTAGTTTGGAAGATAGCATTGTTTTGTTATATTTGCATATGGTTGGTTTTGACGTGGCGTTATTTGTACCGACAGGTTACAGAGTAGTTGAAAACTATTACACAAAACCAGTATTTAGCGAGTATCAAATAGGGGAATATATGTATGATTTAAAAGCGCCGCCGTTAAGGCAGAGTGCAGAGATAAAACAGCCTAAATTAGGGTTTATCAATAGATTATTCAGGAAGGATTGATGAAAATGGGACTGAATTTTGAATCTCAAAAAAACATGGGACAGCAGACAGAGACAGCCACTATGAGTAATGAACTCGAAGTTCGGCCGTTTAATATTGTGGAAGACCGAAAAGATTTGACTGAAAAGTTGGTAAATTCTAAAGAAGTGGATGATATTGCTAGTACAATCTATGTAGATGACCCTAACTCTATTGTGACTTTTGGCTCTGAGGTTGCAGAAAATATTTCAAAAGCGTCTGATGTGATATTAAATAGTATGAATATGAATCAAATTGATGATTCCAGCCGGATGTTGACTGCTTTGTCAAAGATTATGGAAAAGTTTGATATTAATGAGCTTCAGGAAAAAGAGGGTTTTCTTGATAAGCTTTTTGGGGGCGCTCGTAGGCAATTAGATAAGATATTGAATAAGTACCACTCCATGGGAGATGAGGTAGACAAAATTTATGTACAGCTAAAACAATATGAATCAGAAATCAAGCAGTCCAATAAAAAGTTGGAAGATATGTTTCAAGCCAATATTGCGTACTTTCATGAGTTGGAAAAATATATTCTTGCTGGTGAGCAGGGGATTAGGGAAATTTCTGATTACGTAGAACAGAGAACAAAGGAATTTCAACAAACAAATGACAGTTCCATCCAGTTTGAACTAACGACTTTGGAACAGGCAAAGATGATGTTGGAGCAGAGAACACAGGATCTTAGAATGGCGGAAAATGTAGCAATGCAGTCAGTACCTATGATTAAAACGATGGAGTTTAGCAATATGAACCTCATCAGAAAAATCAACTCTGCATTTATTATTACACTACCTGTGTTTAAGCAGGCATTATCGCAGGCTATTTTGCTAAAACGTCAAAAAATTCAAGCAGAGGCAATGTCTGTCTTAGATAAAAAGACCAATGAAATGCTGATTAAAAATGCTCAAAATACAGTAGCGCAGTCAAAACTGACAGCACAGCTTGCAAGTGGAAGCACAATTAAAATGGAGACACTGGAAACTACATGGCGCACAATTTGCACTGGAATTGATGAGACAAAGCAAATTCAGGAAAATGCTAGAAAGCAAAGAGAAGAAGACCAAGCTAGGCTCAATGCTATTAAAACTGACTTTAATCAGAAATTTGGCAAGTTATAAAACTTTTTAAAAGTTTTATTTATATTAAAGGAGGTAGATCAAAATGCCTATCAGTTTACAAAAGGGACAAAAGGTAAGTCTGACAAAAGGAAATCCTGGGTTAAAGAAACTTATGGTAGGTTTGGGCTGGGATGTTAACCAGTTTGACGGAGGCGCTGATTTTGACCTTGACGCTGCTGCGTTTCTTGTTGGAGAAAACGGAAAAGTTTTATCATCAGAAGATTTCGTTTTTTATGGTAATCTAAAGCATAAGAGTGGTGCTGTAGAGCATATGGGAGATAATTTGACTGGTGAAGGCGATGGAGATGATGAGCAGATCAAAGTTAATCTAGAGAAGGTACCTGCAAATATCTCCAAAGTCATCTTTACATGTACCATTTATGATGCAGAGGCACGCCGCCAAAATTTTGGACAAGTATCCAATGCATTTATCCGTATTGTAGATGAATCAACCAATGAAGAGTTAATCCGCTATGATTTGGGAGAAGATTTTTCCATTGAGACAGCAGTTGTTGTAGGAGAAATCTATAGATATAACGGTGAGTGGAAATTTAATGCTGTAGGAAGTGGTTTCCAGGGTGGTTTGGCTGTTTTATGCAATAATTATGGGGTAGAAGTCGAATAAAAAGGAGGAAATGAATATGCCAGTTAATCTAAAAAAAGGACAGAAAGTAAGTATCACAAAGGATAATCCAGGACTCAAAAATATCACAGTAGGATTAGGTTGGGATGTCAATCGTTTTGATACAGGCGGAGATTTTGATCTTGATACAGAGGCATTTCTTGTTTCTGATGCGGGAAAAATAACTTGTCAGGAAGATTTTATTTTTTATGGTAACTTAAAGCACCCAAGCGGTGCAGTAGAGCATCTAGGTGATAACCGTACTGGCGCAGGAGAGGGAGACGACGAGCAGATAAAAATTGATTTAAGCAAAGTGCCTGATCAAATCAGTAAGATTGTATTTGCAGTTACAATTTATGATGCGGAGATACGCAATCAAAACTTTGGGCAGGTATCCAATGCTTTCATCCGTATTGTAGATGACCAGACAGGACAAGAAATTTTGCGCTATGATTTAGGAGAAGATTTTTCTATTGAGACAGCAGCGGTCTTTGGCGAATTATATAAGAATAATGGCGAGTGGAAATTTAATGCTATTGGAAGTGGATATCAGGGTGGTTTAGCAGCATTATGCGCTAGCTTTGGTATTGATGTAGAATAAGGGGGAAAGGGTACTATGGCAATCAGTTTACAAAAAGGACAAAAGATAAGCTTGACAAAAGATAACGCTGGTTTAAGCAAAATCATTGTAGGTTTGGGCTGGGATGAGATTGAAAGAAAAAAAGGCTTCTTTGCTCCAAAACCACAGGCAATTGACTGTGACGCTTCCGCCATTATCCTTACAAATGGAAAACTTGCTAGTAACCGTGATGTTGTATATTTTGGAAACCTTAGACACAGCAGTGGTGCGGTCATCCATATGGGGGATAATTTAACAGGTGCAGGTGATAATGATGATGAGCAAATTGTGGTTGATTTGAACACACTGCCTCAAGAGATTGACAAAATCGTTTTTGTTGTCAATATTTATAGTGCGGTTTCAAGAAAACAAGATTTTGGAATGATTAAAAATTGTTTTATTCGAATTGTTGATGGAAAGAATAATTCAGAAATTTGCCGATATAATCTTTCTGAAAACTATGATGGCATGACTGCCATGATTTTTGGTGAAGTTTACCGGCACAACGCAGAATGGAAGTTCAATCCAATTGGTCAGGCAACAACAGATCCTGGATTAGGAGAAATGGCAGAACGGTACAGATGATAAACAAACAGGGGGGAGATTACACTCCCCCTGTAAATTTTTATTTGCCAGAACGAATTATGATTGGAGCTAAGATATGGACAAAAAATTTAATGGTTTGACAGATGCGCAGGTAGAAGAAAGCAGAAAAAAATATGGATCAAATGCGATTAAAGAAGCTGAGCCGGAAACCTTTTGGCAACAATTCTTAGATGGCTTCCAGGATCCGATGATTAGAATTCTTTGTTTTATTGCAATTGTTATGTTAATTATGTTTGCTTTGGGGCAGACAGAATGGTATGAGCCTGTAGGAACGATTTTAGCAATATTGATTGTCAATCTTGTTTCTGCGAAGACTGGAGTTGCTAACGATGACGCTTATAGAAAATTGAAGCAGTCTCAGAAAAAAGATACTGCGAAGGTTATGAGAAATGGCGCTTTGACAATCATTGAAGTTGATGACATTGTTGTCGGGGATATTATAGTTCTTCAGTCTGGAGATAAAATTCTTGCGGATGGTGTTTTAGTTGATGGTAAACTTTCAGTAGACAACAGTAGTCTGAATGGTGAGGCTGAAGAATGCAAAAAGACAGCAGCTGATATGAATTTCAAAATACCAGACAGTATTACAGGTGATACATTTGTTGATAGCCATAGTTTGTTTCGTGGCGCTACCGTTCTTGACGGAGAGGGATTTATGTCCGTTCAGAAGGTAGGAGAGAACACAATGATGGGGAAAATGGCAGATGAAATGAATGATAAAGAGCCGGATTCTCCGTTGAAAGTAAAATTGAGTAAACTAGCGGGACAGATTTCTGTTTTTGGCTATATAGGCGCTATTGTCATTGCGGTAGCATATTTTGTGCATTATGTTATTTTGGCAGGCGGTTTTGACGCTTATTTAGCATCAGGTTGGGTAAACATTTTAAAAAATATTATGAATGCGGTCTCTGTTGCTGTTACCATCATTGTCTGTGCAGTGCCAGAAGGGTTGCCTCTGGTTATCGCGTTAGTACTGATGCAAAATACTGGTAAGTTATATAAATTAAATGTGTTAGTTAGAAAATCAATCGGTATTGAAACCGCAGGATCGCTTAATATCCTTTTCAGCGACAAAACTGGTACGATTACAAAAGGAAAATTAGAGGTTGTTGAATTTTTTGACGGCTCTGCATCTACTGTTCCTATGGAAACAATGGATACTCAAAAGGAAACTAAGCAAAAAGAGATCCTTGATATTTGTATTGGAAAAAATACAGGTGCTATGTTTGATAATCGTCATGAAGTCGTTGGCGGAAATATGACAGATCAGGCATTGTTAAAATTTTTAGGCGAAGAAAAATATCAAGCGCTGATGGAGAACAGTGCTTATGATATGGCAGAAAAACAGGAGTTTAATAGCGCCAATAAATTTAGTCAAGTTTTCATTTTTTCTGAGGGTATGACCTTTTATAAGGGGGCGCCTGAGAAGCTGTTAGCCCATGCAAAAAAATATATTGATGCGGACGGCAAAGAACTAGATATTGATCTGGACTGTGTCAATAGAAAAATTGATGAACTTTCTAATCGTGCAATGCGTGTTTTGGCTTTTGGCTATAGCAAAAAGCCATTAGAGCTGAATCAAATTAATGATGATATCGTTATTGTTGGTTTTGTAGGAATTAGAGATGATGTTCGCCAGGAAGTAAAAGAGGCGATTCGTGAAGTACAAGAGGCTCAGATCCAAGTTGTTATGATTACTGGTGACCGAAAAGAAACTGCCGTAGCGATTGCCAAAGAGGCTGGTCTATTTGGTGGCTCAGATGATGTCGCACTTACATCAGCAGAGTTAAATGCAATGAGCGATGATGAAGTAAAGGCTGTGCTTCCTCGAATTCGTGTTATTGCAAGAGCCCTTCCTACAGATAAAAGTCGTATGGTGAAATTATGTCAGGAAATGAATTTGGTCGTGGGAATGACTGGTGATGGTGTCAATGACAGTCCAGCATTAAAACGTGCTGACGTAGGTTTTGCTATGGGAAGCGGTACAGATGTTGCAAAGGAAGCTGGAAAGCTTGTTATTTTGGATGATAACTTTAACTCTATTAAAAATGCAATTTGGTACGGCAGAACACTTTACATTAATATCCTTAAATTCTGTAAAATGCAGTTAGTAATTAACGTAGCTGCTGTAGTTGTATCTGCTCTTAGCCCGTTTATCGGCATAGAGGAACCTTTGCGTGTTACTCATTTATTATGGATTAATCTTTGTATGGATAGTTTGGCCTCTATTATGTTTGCAGGAGAACCAGCATTGAAAAAGTATATGAAGGATAAGCCAAGACGACGGGATGAAAGTATTATTAGCAAACCAATGGCGGTTCAAATTTTGGTGATGAGTGCATGGCTGGTAGCAATGAGTATTGCGTGGTTTAAAATTCCATTTTTTGCTTCCTTCTTTGACAATTCAGCACAGCTTTACAGTGCATATTTCTGCTTATTTGTCTTTAGCTTTATGGTAAATGCTTTTAACGTTAGAAGCGAGGGGGCAAATATTTTTGAACATATAAAAGAAAATCCATTGTTCATAAAAATATGGCTTGTTATTATGGCAGTGCAGACTGCTTTAGCTTGTATCGGCGGAGTGATTGGCGAAGTATTTGGTTGTGTTAGATTTGGTCTAGAAGGATGGATTTTAATATTGTTGTTAGCATTTACTATGTATCCTGTTGATTTAATTAGAAAAGCAGTTACAAAAAAATAAGTCGTTCAAAGCGGTATAATAGTCTTTTATACCGCTTTTTGTTAAGGGTGAGAAGTTATGAAGGATGCATTTATTTCAGATCTAGATAATACATTGATTTATTCATATAAAAAGAATATTGGTGGGGACACAATAAATGTTGAGGTATATGAGGGAAGAGAAATTTCTTTTATGACACGCGGCTCTTATGAGGCGCTTTGTGAGCTTGGTAAACATATTTGTTTTATTCCTTTAACCACCAGATCGTTAAAACAGTTTCAACGGATTAATTTTGGAAGGTCTCAGCCGAAGTATGCATTGACATCAAATGGCGGTACACTGTTAGTGGATGGTGTGGAGGATGAAAAGTTTAAAAAGGATTCGCTGGAGCTCATACAACCAGCACTTCCAGAGATGGAAAAAGCGAGAAAAATATTGGGAAAAGATAAAAACTTGATTTTAGATATTTATTTGGTAGACGATTTTTTTCTTTATTCCAAATCTAAATTACCGACAGACTCATTGGAGAATTTAAAGGACAAGATAAATTTAGACGAAGTAAGTTTACTGCAAAATGGCGAGAAAATATATGTGATACCCAAAAAGCTTAATAAGGGAACTGCAGTGACCAGAGTGAAAGAATACTTGAAGCTGGAAAGAATTATTGCGGCTGGGGATAGTCTCTTTGATATCCCTATGCTTGAGGCGGCAGACATTGCTTTTTCTCCATCTCATCTTCATCATTTGGGAAAACAAAAACCACAGTGGTTAGCGGCAGAGGAAGATATTGTTTTCTCAGACTATATTTTTAAGCATATGATAGATTTCATGGTATGATACAAGAAAAAAGAGGGATAGAAGAACTATCCCTCTTTTTTAAATTATGTAGGGAATAAGTATGACAGTTTTTTTAGTTTTTTTACTATATTTTTAAGTTGATCTATGACATCTTTAGAAACTAAAAAAAATAAAAAGTCATTGTCAACAAAATGCTTTCTATTTTAGAATGTTTATAGAGGATGGTGTCTTATTATGAAGAAAAAAATCCTAAATATAGAAAATCAAGTATCTTTGATCCAAATTTTTGGCATAGTTATCACTATTTTATTGTGTATGGTAGTATCTATTACAGTCACTGTTACTAGAAATAACAATAAACAGGAAGAAAAACTTTTGAGGACAGCAAAGATTCTTGCTAGCAGCTCTATTGTAATAGAGGCACTTCAGGAAGACAGTAATAATGTATATATCAATAACTATTTGGATATTTATATAAAATCTATTGCAAATTTGGATTTTTTAGCTGTGTGCGACACCAAAAATGTTTGTATTTATTATCCTAATAAATCATTCGTAGGCAGGACAATGCGGTTTGGTGATGAATGGCAGGTATTATCCACAGGGGAATCCTATATATCGACAGTGGACCGAAAGTATTATGGGCTGAAAATGGCATATACGCCGGTATATGATCGAAAAGGAACAATTTTGGGATATGTTTTGCTCTCTGTATTTCATGAGTCCTCCACATCAGATGTTATGCATCTATTTTATTTATATATGGCAATTTCATTTATCACTGCCTTTGTTGGGATTTTTATTGCCATTTCTGTTCAAAATAGAACAAGAAAGATTTTGCGCTTGACGGATGAACGATCAGAAGTTATTGATGCATTGGATGAGGCAATTGTGGCAATCAATTTGAAAGGTGAAGTGATTATGGCCAATAAAGCCTTTTTCGAAATGCTGGGCTGCTCTAATCAAGAGCATTTTGAAGGGAAGTTGGAGGAGATTTTTCCCGAGACAGAGCTAATAAAAATTTTGGAAACAGGGACTGCGCAATACAATATTAGTGTTAGAATCCATGGAGAGGATTATGTCAGCAGCAGAATTCCCGTCTATGAAAAAGGGCACATGATCGGAGCAGCAAGTATTTCAAGAAATGTAACGGAAATTCGCCGTCTTGCTCAAGAGCTTTCAGAAACAACAGAAATGATCAATTCCCTTAGAAGTTTTAATCATGAGTTTATGAATAAAATCCATGTTATTTTAGGATATTTAGAGACAAAGAATCCTTTGGAAGCTAAAAAATTTATTCTCAACAATGTGGGAGCTTCTTCGGCTAATATCAGTAAAGTAGCCAATGAAATTGAGTCTACTGGAATTGCTGCCATTATTATTGGAAAAATGGTAAGCGCAAGTAATTTTGGGATAAAATTAGATTTGATTGGTGATAGTTACTGTAAAAATATGACTACAGGGATTTCTTTTGATTTTTATGTAACCATTTTAGGGAATTTATTGGAAAATTCCATTGACGAGCTAAAAGACAGTAATTTGCCGGTGAAGGAAATTAATATCGGCCTTTTTATAGATGAAAAGTATACAGTGATATCGGTAACAGACACTGGACGTGGTATGACAGAGGAAGTGAGCAAACATATTTTTGAGAGAGGGTATTCTACAAAGGGAGTTAAACGTGGCACAGGATTATTTTTGGTAAAAGAATTGGTTGATAAGTATTATGGTACCATTGAAGTTGATACGGAGCCTGGCGAAGGAACTTCAATTACCGTGTCCTTGGAGAGAAATGTAGATTAGGAGCGAAAGGTCATGTATCGAGTCATTATTGTAGAAGATGAGCCAGAAATCGCAAAAGTAACAAAAAATTATATAGAAAAAAACGCTGATTTTAAGGTAAAAGCAATATTTTCTAACGGAGCAGAAGCGTTAAACTACATATGGCTGAATACGGTCGATTTAATTATTCTTGACCTATATATGCCAAAAATGAACGGAAAGGAGTTTCTCTATCGTCTAAGAAAAGAAAATATTGCAGTGGATGTTATTGTTGTTACTGCAGCAAATGATGCGTCTAATATAAGAGATGTCCTACCATTTGGTATTATAGATTATCTTTTAAAGCCTTTTGAGCAGGTACGGTTTTCTGAAACTTTGCTTAAATATACACAGCGGAGAGAGGTTATGACAACTTCAAATAAGCTTAACCAGGAAGCCATTGATTCTATGCTGTTGTTTAACTCTGTGGAGGATTCGGCCGATACAGAAAAGTTGATGGATAAAGGCTTACAGAAAAAAACGTATGAGAGAATCCGTGCGTTTATGATGGAGAGTGAAGGAAAAAACTACACGGCAGAATGTCTCTCTGATGAAATTGGCCTCTCAAAAGTCACCATACGTAGGTATATGAATTATATGATTGACGCTCATGAGGTAGCAAGTGAAGTCGATTATAAAACAGGGGGGCGTCCCTCCATTGTCTATCATTATTGTGGGAGGGATTAGATGACGTTGAAAGAAATTAAATATATTTTGGCAACGGCAGAATGTACTTCCATCAGCGAAGCGGCAAAAAAATTATATGTGGCACAGCCGAGTATCACTCATGCAATTCAGTCAGTGGAGCTGGAAGTGGGGTTTAAAATATTTGAACGAGGACACATGGGTGTTATTATTACAAACGAAGGTCAGGAGTTTATCAATGATATTCGCACAGTTTATGAGCAAATGGATGCAGTGGAGAGCAAGTATACAATGTATAAACCAGATAAAAAGACTTTTTCAGTCAGTATGCTTCATTTACAAGTAGCGACAACTGCGTTTCTTTCGTTTTTATCGGATCTGCCTGATCATATTTGTTACAGTATGAAATTGCTGGAAACAAGAACGGAAGATGTAATTAAAAATGTAGCTTCTGGCAGAAGTGATATAGGTATATTGCATTTTTCACAAGAGAAAGAAAAAGTTATATTAAAAGAAATTAAGGCTGCAGGGTTGGAATTTTATACAATTAAAAAGTTAAAGCCTTATATTTATTTAAGAAAATCTCATCCGCTTTGCAAAAAATCTATCTCAGTAAAAGAACTTTGCCAGTATCCTTTTGTCGCGTATGATCAAGGGGGTTATGAGTCTTTTAATTTTGCTGAGGAGGCAAAGGTTCTGTTTGATACAGAGAAAAAAATAGTTGTAAGCGATGCATTGGCAATGCTTGATATTTTATCTTCCACAAATGCCTATACAATTAATGTAGGTTTTATGGCAGAGCATCTTTATCATCGTGATATTGCGATGATTGATGCTTCGGAATTAGAGACAATAAAGTTAGGATGGATTAAAAAAGCTGATATATTGTTACACCCCTTAGCAAAAAAATATCTAAAGATACTAAATCAAGCATTAGAATAAAGGGATTGTTGGTTAATATGTATCCTTATCTATAGATGATTTCTATGGATAAGGATATTTTTTATATATTTTTATACAAAAAATATCTATGATATAATTATTTTATAAGAAATAAAATATAAAAAGATAGAGCGAGGGGGGATATCATGGAGCAGAAGTTAGTTGAAGTTACAAATATAAAGAAGGTGTTTTCTGGTGTTACCGCTATCGAAGGAATTAATTTTGATTTAAATAAAGGTGAGGTTCATGCACTGATGGGTGAAAACGGTGCAGGAAAATCTACACTTTCTAAAATTATCGCTGGCATTTATCAAGCAGATGGTGGTGTTATGAAAATTGAAGGTAAGGAAAAGTCTTTTGCAAGCGTCAGAGAAGCGGTGGATAATGGCGTTTCAATTGTAACACAGGAATTTAGTTTACTGCCTGATTTTTCAATTGCTGAAAATATTTTTTTGGTAGACAAGAAATATTACAAACATCACTTTATTTCAAACAAAAAGGCTATGGCAAAACAGACTTACGAGCTGTTGGGCCTTTTCGGAATGGAAGATACCATTGACCCTTATGAAAAAGTTGCAAATTTATCTGTTGCTCAAATGCAGGTAATCGAAATACTCAAAGCGGTTTCGACAAATGCACGAGTTATTATCCTAGATGAGCCTACGGCTTCTTTATCAGTAAAAGAAATTGAGATTTTATTTGACATTGTGCGAAAACTGAAAGCGCAAGGTGTTGGATTTATTATTGTGTCACATAAAATTAATGAAATTTATGAAATTAGCGATAGGATTACAGTGCTTCGTGATGGTCAGCTGATTTTAAAAGGTGCTATTACAAATCAGCTAGAGCAGAAAGATTTGATTAAAGCTATGGTAGGTCGGGAAGTGAAAGATCTATATGGTGTTTCTGAAAAAAAGCAGAAACAGAATTTTTCTGAAAAGCCCGTCATTTTTGAGGCAAAAGGTATTACGGATCAGAATAATTATGTAAAAGATATTTCTTTTCAAGTGCATCAAGGCGAAATTGTTGGATTTTCCGGCCTTGTTGGCGCTGGAAGGACAGAGCTGATGCGAGCGATTTTTGGGGCAGATAGTCGAAATGCAGGCCATGTCTATGTTGACGGGACAGAACTAAGCAATAAAACTATTCGAGGTTCTATCCAAGGTGGACTTGGATTTGTAACAGAAGACAGAAAAACAGAAGGGCTCATTCAGGAATTAAGTGTATTAAAAAACATCGGGCTTGCAAAACTTGCCTCGGAAGGAAAAGCAATCTTGAATCAGAGAGAAGCTGAGGCAGACTGTTATGACATGATAGAACAAATGAGGATAAAGACAGCGGATATCGACTTGTTGGTAAAAAGCCTCAGTGGAGGTAATCAGCAAAAAGTTCTTCTGGCAAAATGGATTCTGCTTCATCCGAAAGTGCTTATCATTGATGAACCAACAAGAGGCGTTGATATTGGCGCTAAATCCGATATTTATGCAATTTTACATAATCTTGCACAGCAGGGAATGGGGATTATTATTGTATCATCTGAAATCCCAGAAGTCATGGGAGTGTGTGACACAATTTATATTATGAAAGAAGGAAGAATTACGGGAGTCCTTTCGGCAGATGAGGCAACAGAGGAAAAAATTGGTTATTATTCTACCATAGGAGGGGAGAATAGATGAGTACAGAAAAGCAATTAAAAAGGGGAAGCGTAGTGAAAAGAACTGCGAAGGAGTATAGGACAGAGCTATCAATGTTAGTAATTTTTGCAGTATTTTTTATTGTTTTAAGTATTGCTTCGCCTTACTTTCTCACATCAAATAATATTATGAATGTTATGAGCCAAGTTTCATCAACAGCGCTTTTGGCGATTGGTATGACGATTGTTATTATTACGTCTGGTATTGATCTTTCTGTAGGTGCTACCTTAGGGCTTTCTGGTATGATAGGTTGTATGGTGCTAATGAAAACACAGAATGTATTTTTGGGCGTTGCTGTGATCTTGATAATTGGTATGATTGTTGGACTAATCAATGGAATTTTAATTGGTTATTTACAATTGCCTGCATTTATTGTTACACTGGGTACAATGCAAGTTTGCCGCAGCTTGGACTATGTAATATCGGATGCCAATACAGCTTCCAAGTTTCCTGAAATTTATAGTTTCTTAGGAAAAGGAAAAATCGGTGGTGTTTTTCCTATCTACATTATCTTTATCTTCATTATGTTTGGTATTTTTATCTGGATTTTGTCTAAAACAAAATTTGGACGATTCCTTTATGCAATCGGTTCCAATGCAGAGTCTGCTCGATTAACAGGAATCAATGTGAAATTTAACGTCATGATGGCTTATGTGATTTCAGGGTTAATGTGCGGTTTGGCAGCTTGGATTATGACATCAAGATTAATGGCTTGTGACGCTACCTACGGAAATGGCATGGAAATGGATGCCATTGCAGCAGCGGTCATTGGTGGTACCAGTATGAGTGGTGGTAAAGGCACTTTGTGGGGAACGATTATTGGTGTATTTTTGGTAGGCTTTTTGAGGAATGCATTAAACATTTTAGGGGTAAATCCTTATTGGCAGGGTAGCGCCATTGGCGCAGTCATTGTAGTAGCTGTACTTGCCGAAAAGTTATCAAAACTTAAAATATTTAAAAATAAAAAATAGAGTTTAATAGTTTAAAGGAGGGCTTTGTTATGAAAAAGGTATTAGGAATTCTATTATGTACAGTTATGGCGATAGGTGTATTCTCAGGCTGTAGCAATTCTAATGAGAGCAATGATCAGCCGGCAAACGCATCAGTTTCTTCTGGATCAGGTGATAACGGTGAGGCTGCAGCTGCAAAGGTTGCTTATTTGACTCCGTCTCTGGATGTACCTTTTTGGCGTTATGTCCGTCATGGTGTAGAGGATGAATTGTCAAAGTCTGGAATTGAATGTGTGACTTATGATTCCAAAGATGATGCCAATACACAGATGTCTAACGCACAGGATGCAATTACAAAACAAGTAGATGCAATCATTATATCTCCAACAGACAGTGCTTCTTGTGTATCTGTTTTGTCTTTGGCTGAGGAGGCTTCAGTTCCAGTTGTTATTTGTGATATTGGTACAGATTCTGGGGAATATGTATCTTTTATCAGCACAGATAATCTTGCAGGCGGACGTGCAATAGGAGAGTATATTGCCTCTCAATTAGAAAGTGGAACAGAAGTGGCTCAGATTACATTAAACCAGGCAAGAATTAACGGTGTTTTGCGTAAAGATGGTTTTGATGAGGGAATTGCTACAAATAACTTGGTAGATGTGGAATTTAAGCAAATGGAAAAAGCAAACCGTTCAGAGGGAGAAGCATTTGCACAAGATTTAATTACAGCTCATCCAAATCTTGGTGCTATTTTCTGTCATACAGAAGATCCTTCTATGGGTGCCTTGGCAGCTTTGGAAGCAGCAGGAAGAGATGATGTGTTGATTGCAGCCTTTGACTGTTCTCCAGAGATTGTAGAGGCAATTAAAGAAGGAAAAATTGCAGGAACCAGTGCACAGCAGTCTGTTTTAATGGGACGTTATTCAGCTCAGGCTATCATTAAAACATTGGCAGGAGAAGAAGTGGAAAAAGAAATTAGTCTTGACACACTTCTGGTCACAAAAGATAATATTGATGAAGTTTATGATACATTGGTTGAAGTTGCATTGACAGAAGAATAATTTTAGGAGGGATGGTATGAGCCGTTTTACTAAATTTTTTGACCTGTCTCAGCCAGTATATGACCATTGTCCAGGATGGCCTACCTATGAGCCAACGATTGTAAAATATGAGGCTACTTATGAAAAAGATCAGTTTAATGCGGAACAAATTCGTATGAACAGTCATACAGGTACTCATCTTGATGTGCCGTTCCACTTTTTCCCTGAGGGCAAGACGTTGGAACAAGTTGATATTGCGGCTTTTCAGGGTGAAGCGATTATTATCGACTTAAAAGGAAAAATAGAGGCAAAACAGGGAATTACAGTTGCTCATATGGAACCATATGCTGATGAAATTAAAAAGGATTCTATTGCTATCCTCTGTACAGGTTGGGGGCAAAAAAGAAGCCATGAAAAAGAATATATGTATGATTGGCCATATTTGACTGGTGAAGCAGCAAAGTGGTTAAAAGAAAAAGGAATTAAAGGGATTGCCATTGATGCAATGAGTCTTGGGGGCTGGTATGATGGAACAGGTCGACCTTGCCATGTAGAAATGCTCTCCGCTGGAATTTGGATTTTAGAAGAAGTTGTAATACCTGAAGAATTAGTTGAGATAGAAAAGTGCTATTTAATGGCGTTTCCAATAAAACTAAAAGGCTTTTCAGGTGGACCGGTTAGAGCAGTGGCAGCTATATAAATTTGATTCCCCTTAAAAACTTTAACTAATATTTAAAAGAAAACAGCAGCATAAAAAATAGGAATGCTTTTGCATTCCTATTTTTTATAAAAGGATTTATTATCGGTGTTTTATGACAGTAGTATATATAAAAATGTTGCACCAAGTTTTCCTCAGTTAATTGTTTGAAATCACTGTGTTTTGAGGTATACTATAATTAAATATTCATTTGCTGTGGGGAAAGATATATGGCGGAAAGAGAGGGCCTTATGGGTGAAAAAATATTGTTTGTCAATGCAAGAGTCAGAAGTCAGGAAGAATCCAGAACTCATCAGTTAAGCATGGATTTTTTGAAAGAATACTATCAAAAATCGCCAAGTGTAGTGATAAGAGAAATTTGTTTGACAGAAGAAGGATTACAGCCTTTGACAGACCAACTGCTGAATAAACGCAATGCCTTGATAAAAGAGGGGAATTTCAGAGATGGTATCTTCCAATATGCCAAAGATTTTGCTGAGGCTGATGTGATTGTTATAGGTGCTCCCTATTGGGATTTATCTTTTCCTTCCATCTTAAAAATTTATTTTGAGTATGTTTCTGTCTGTGGCCTTACATTTTACTATAGTGAGACTGGGGAAGCAATTGGTTTATGTAAGGCAGAAAAAATGGTCTATATTACGACAGCAGGCGGTTATGTGGGAGAGAATTTAGGATATCAATATGTTAAATCTCTTTGTAATCATCTGTTTGGAATTATGGATACGGAGTGCATCGCTGCGGAAGGGCTGGATATCAAGGAGAATACAGTAAAGGATCAGATGGATTTAGCGAGAAAAATGTTTGAGCCAATTATTTATAAAATACTAAAATTGAGTCTAAGCCAAGGCAAGATTGAACATTGCTTTATTCCAGTAGAGACTGTGGAGCATGCACAAAAAATAGCGGAGATGGCAAAGGAAATATATAACGAGTGTTATACTTCCATTCTTTCCAAGGAGCAAGTTGGAAATTTGTTAAAGAATCAGTCTAAAGAGCAGATTGAAGAGCAGATTCGGAGTGGACATGAATATTACTTTTTAAAAGTTGGAGACAAAATTGTTGGATACATTGGGATTCATGGACAAGAGAACATGCTTTTTATAGATCAGATTTATTTTTATAAAGAATATCGCCACAGAGGTTATGCAAATTTGTGTTTCCGCTTCTTAGAAGAAGTGTGTAAAGAAAAAGGCTTTCAGCGTATAGCGTTAATGGTAAATAAAAAGAATTGGGATGCAATTCAAGTATACCAGAAAATAGGAATGAGAATTGCCAAAAATGTATCTTATGATTGTGGTAAAAAGTATTTTGAAGAAAGTTATATTTTTACAAAAGAAATTCAATAGGGAGGGGTAAGTATGCCTCTAGGAGTGACAGTGGACTGTGCTGCCGTTTTATTCGGTGGTATTGCAGGAAGCATAATTGGAACGAAAATACCGGAGAAAATGAAAAGGACATTAACTATTATTTTTGGCCTATGCGCTATTACAATTGGAATTTCCTCCATTGTGAAGATAAATGCTATGCCGCCGGTAATTCTTGCTGTCATTTTAGGTACTGCAGTTGGAGAAGGATTAAAATTGGAAAAAAGAATTACAGAAGCATTTTCGTTTTTATTGGATCGTCTTCCGGTGAATCGGGAAAAGATTAATATGAATGAATATGTGACGGTAGTTGTGTTATTTTGTGCCAGCGGTTTTGCGATTTTTGGCGTACTTACAGAAGGAATGAGCCAAGATTCCTCCATTCTTGTGTCAAAAGCAGTGCTTGATTTTTCTACGGCGTTTATATTTGCAAGCATCATGGGCGGCGCAATAAGTATTATTGCGCTGCCTCAGGTAGTTATTTTTTGTATCATCTATTTAATTGCCAGAGAGTTCTCTAGTCTGATCACAGAGAAAATGTTACTGGATTTTATAGGCTGTGGCGGTATTTTAACATTAGCAGGGGGCTTAAAAGTGGCAAAGATAAAAGATACACCTTTGGCAAGTATGATACCGGCACTGTTTCTTGTAATTGTATGTTCCTATGGATGGAATCATTGGCTTGATTTTTAAGAAAAAGGAGTAGAGAAGATGTCTGGAACACTAATTTGTTATTCGAAATGCAGCACTTGCAACAAGGCAAAAAAATGGTTGATGGAGCAAGGTATTGATTTTGAAGAAAGGGATATCAAAACAGAGCGCCCTTCTAAGGAAGAGCTTGAAGAATGGGTTAAGAAAAGTGGTTTGCCGATTAAGAAATTCTTTAATACAAGTGGTATGCTATATAAGTCAATGTCGTTGAAAGACAAGCTGCCAATGATGAGTGAGGAAGAACAGATTGATTTGTTGTCGACAGATGGAATGTTGGTCAAACGACCTCTGTGGATCAGCGATCAACTAATTTTGGTTGGATTTAAAGCGGATCAGTGGGAATCTCTCAAATAGAAAACCCTGTCTTTGATTGACAGGGTTTTTTGTTTAGGATTATTTTCTGAAATAGGGAACTTCTCTGATTTCGTATACGAAGTCACCAGAAGTATCTTCTGCGTAAAAACAGCGTCGATATCCAACAATATCATCTTCAATTTCGGCTTCAAATAAAAATGTACCGCATTTTTCTAGAAAGTGCGCTCTTGTTGAATCATAGTTATCGGTGGAAAAACAGATATGATTTAGGCCAGTTTTACCAGATTTAACAAAGTCATAATGGTAGCCGTATTCTGTAATAGGAGAAATAATTTCTACATTGCAGCCTCCAGGGTGAATCGTACCCATTGCTACGTTTAATTTGTATTCTTCTACTGGTTGCCCATAGACCCAAGCTTTCATCGGGTTAAAAGTCCAATATTTAAAGTCTGTAACACCGTAATAGTCTTTCCAATGTTGTACAGTAGCGTCCAAGTCAGGAACAACCAGACCAACATGATGAATACCATATTTTTTTAATTCGTCCATTTTTAAAGCCTCCTCTATATCAGAATGTAATCAAAATTTTTGAGTAAGGTTCGATCGTGTTATCTCTAATAGCTTCAAAGGTCTCTTGTACTTCATTCAGTGTTATTTTTTTTGATATGTATTTTTTTACATTAATCTTTTTTTCTGATAGGGCCTTCAAAACCTGACGAAATTCATCAATGGTTTGGCCTTTGCTTCCTTTAAATATTATTTCTTGAAAAACCATTCGATGATAGTCCACAGGAAATGGTTTGTGTGTAAGAGCAATTCCTGTAATACGCATTTTCTTTTCTTGTTTTAGAGCTTCCATACCTGTTTGAAAAGCAGAAGCAACACCGGCGCAGTCAATCATAATATCATATCCGCCATCAGAAATTTCTCCTAAGACGTCAGAAAGATTAGGGTCTAATCCGTTTACGACATGATTGATTGTGCCATAACTTTGAATTAAATCAAATTTTTTTTCATTGACTTCCGTCATAGTGATTTCGCAAGCACCAAATGCTTTGCACCATTCGCTGACAGCTAAGCCGATAATCCCACCGCCAAGAATGAGGACTTTATCCCCTGGTTTAATATCGCTGATATTTACGGCATGTAGCGCTACAGCAAAAGGTTCTACCAATGCGGCTTCTTCATTGGAGACATTATCTGGCAGTTTTAGAATGCTGTGTTCAAACCATGTAGTGTATTCGCTATAAGCGCCTGGATGAGCCAATTCTCCACCTTTCCAGGTTTTTACGATTTTATTAGTGCACTGTTCTGGTTTTTGGTTTAGGCACTGTTCACAGTGGCCGCATGGTTCTTTGTAATTGTTTTGCGTATGCCCTACAACACGATCGCCCTTTTGAAAGGTACTGTTGCCTGGATCTTCAATAATACCAGAATATTCATG
Organism: Clostridiales bacterium; assembly: GCA_018364635.1. GTDB lineage: Bacteria > Bacillota > Clostridia > Lachnospirales > Anaerotignaceae > JAGZLR01. The sequence continues at coordinate 19,380 of JAGZLR010000004.1, forward strand.
CCCTATAATCACATTTTGGTAGGTATCCCCTTCTTTCCAATAAGAAATATCTGTTCCACAAATACCGACATGAGTGGTTTTAATCAGAGGTGTACCTTTAATACAAAAATCACCGGTACGGATTGAAAACTTTTCTTTTCCATCTAATGCTATATACCTCAATTTTACCATCTCCTTTTGAAATATGTATATATTATATAATAATACTGTGATTAAAACAATATTTTTTATATAAAACATATGTCAATTAGAGATTTTGTTTTAAAAAGTATGCAACTTGATAGTATTCTGCTGAAAATCCTTCTGATTTTAGTGTGTTTGCTATTTTTCTGGGCCCCAATCCCTCTTTTGCTAAAGTTAGAATCCTTTTTTTTGCTGAAGAGTTTAGTTTTGGTTTCGCGCCCCTTTTGGATTTAGGTACTTCTGTTTCTGTTAATTCTAAAGTTTCGCTTACAACATTAAAAGGAATATCATTTAGCGTAACTGTCGTATAGATTTCATTTTGTCCATGGATATCTTCTATTAAAGGCGAAGAAGAATCAATACTAAAATTGATTACATCCCGAAATTGACGGATATTTCTTGGATAGACTGCATTTAAAAGTGCAAGGCGGGCTTCAGGAGTAAACTGCACATGATAATCAATATGATGGGATTCCTTTACAGCCTCTTCATATTTTCGTATAAAATGGTCCATAAGAAGCTCTTTTTCTTCCATAGAACGTTCTTTCAAAGAAGGAAGATACATTTCATACTGGGCAAGACGTTGATATAGTTCAGGGAGAAGTACATCTTTGAGGTCACGGGTAGAAGCAGCTATAATAATGACATTGATCTCAATTTCCTTTGTTCCGCCAATGCGCCTTATTTTACCAGATTCAATGGCTTTTAAGAGCATGTTTTGGTAGTTTTCCAAGGTATGGGCTTCATCAAGAAACAAGATACCTCCATCTGCCTGCTCAAAAAGCCCTTTTTTTCGTTTTGAACCAGTGTAAGCGCCTTCCTCGCTTCCGAAAATTTCCATTGCCGCAATATCAGGATTTGTGAATTGTGCGCAGTTTACTTCAATAAATGGAGCATGACTGCTAATAACACCTACCTGCTTTGCATAAGTATAAATTTGGTTTGCTAACATTGTTTTTCCTGTACCAGACTGGCCTGTAATAATTGAGTGCCGAGGACCACCAAGGGATCCTACTGTCTTTTTTGCTTTTTCGAAGATATGATTTAATGTACCGCTATAACCAACAATATTGCTGACATTAGATTCTGGTTTGGTAAGGTTAACCTGCATTTCTAAGTATTTAACTTTGCGGTTGAGGTCATCTATCTCTTGAATATCACGAAAGACAGAAAAAGCACCAATAAATTCTCCGTTATTATAAATTGGAAAACTGGAACACATATATTTTTTATTGCCAATATAATGAATTTTTCCATTTAAAATGGCATGTTGTTTGCGCAGTACAGTTAGCAGCATTGCGTTTGGATAAAACATCTCAATAGGTTTGCCAACCATCTCGTTTTTTTGTGAATTGCAATAATCTGCGGAAACTTTATTTACAAAGATTAAACGGCCGGTCTCATCTACCACATTAACTCCATCATTGGACAAATCCATAATATCCTCGTAAATCTGTAATCTTTCAAAGGTTTCTCTAGTTAGTTTCAAATTTTTTCCCCCCTTTTGATGTTATAAAAATATAATTATAACATTTTGATAGAATTATATAACATTTTTTCTAACGTTTGTATGAGTAAATATGCTGAAAATCTTTGGTACTCTATGCTATATCATATTGGCACAGAATTTGCTATAATAATTAATATCAAAATTAAGGAGGTAATAGATAATGTCAAAAACATTAGAAATCAGATGGCATGGCCGTGGCGGCCAGGGCGCTAAGACAGCGGCGCTTCTGTTGGCCGATGTTGCGTTTAACACTGGTAAGTATGTGCAGGGATTCCCAGAATATGGTCCGGAAAGAATGGGTGCTCCAATCACTGCATACAACAGAATCAGTGATACCCCGATTCGGGTACATTCCAACATCTATGATCCTCAGTATGTCGTTGTTGTCGATGAAACACTGTTGGAAGCTGTTGACGTAACAAAAGGTTTGAAAGAGGACGGCGCAATCATTATTAACTCCGCTAAAACTGCTGAAGAAATCAAACCACTATTGAAAGGATATCAGGGAAGAGTTGTGACAGTTGATGCAAGAAGAATTTCTGTGGAAGCTCTTGGAAAGTATTTTCCAAACTCCCCAATGCTTGCTGCAATTGTAAAGGTATCTGGTATTATGGACGATGAATCTTTCCTAGAGGAAATGAGAGGATCCTATAAACATAAGTTTGCTTCTAAGCCGGAAGTAATTGAAGGTAATATGAAAGCGCTGGAAATGACCCTTCAGGAGGTGAAATGATGAAATCTTTTAAAGATATGAACGAGAATGTAAGTTGGAAAGATATTACGCCAGGCGGAGAAATCTACGAAGGCGGCACATCAAAATATTTCAGAACTGGTGATTGGAGAATCGATACACCAATATTTATTGCAGAAAAATGTAAACAATGTCTGCTTTGTGCACCTGTCTGTCCAGATAGTTCTATTCCTGTTGTAGATGGCAAAAGAGGAGAATTTGACTACGATCACTGCAAAGGATGCGGAATCTGCGCAAAGGTTTGCCCATTCGGTGCAATTGAAATGAAAAAGGAGGAGAACTAAATGGCAATTAGAGAAAGATTATCTGGTAATGAAGCGGTTGCAACTGCCATGAGACAAATCAACCCTGATGTTATGGCTGCATTCCCAATTACCCCATCAACAGAAATCCCTCAGTATTTCTCGACATTTGTAGCAAATGGAAAAGTAACAACAGAATTTATTCCTGTAGAAAGCGAGCATTCTGCTATGAGTGCCTGCGTTGGGGCAGAAGCTGCTGGAGCGAGAAGTTTGACAGCTACTTCTTCCTGTGGTCTTGCGTTAATGTGGGAAGAATTATATATTGCAGCTAGCTGTAGATTACCAATTGCTCTTGCCTGTGTAAATAGAGCGTTGTCGGGCCCAATCAATATTAACTGTGATCATTCAGATTCTATGGGTGCAAGGGATTCTGGATGGATTCAGATTTATTCTGAAACAAATCAGGAGGCTTATGATAACTTTGTACAGGCATTTAGAATTGCTGAACATAAAGATGTAAGACTTCCGATTATGATCTGTCAGGATGGTTTTATTACAAGCCATGCAGTTGAGAATATCAACCTTCTGGAAGATGAAGAAGTTAAGAATTTTGTGGGCGAGTATGAACCAGAGGAGTATCTGCTCAATGAAGCTCGTCCAATGTCTACAGGCCCTTATGATATTCCAGTTTATTATATGGAGCATAAAAGACAGCAGGCAGAAGCTATGAAGAATGCAAAACAGGTAATTTTAGATGTAGCAAAAGAATTTGAAGCTTTATCCGGTAGAAAGTATGGCTTATTTGAAGAGTACAAATTAGAGGATGCAGAATGCGCGCTGGTTATTATTAACTCTGCTGCTGGCACTGCAAAAGACGCTGTAGATCGTCTGAGAGAACAGGGCAAAAAAGTTGGTCTGTTAAAGATCAGAGTATTTAGACCATTCCCATCAGAAGAAATTGCAGCAGCTTTATCTAAATGTAAAGCGATTGCTGTTATGGACCGTTGCGAAGGATTTAATGCAAATGGAGGCCCTCTGGGCGCTGAGGTGAAATCCGCTCTTTATACGGCTGGTTCTACAGCAAAAGTTGTTGACTATGTGTATGGCATTGGTGGTAGAGACGTAAGAGTAGAGGATATTGAAAGTGTTTATGCTGCCCTTGACGAGATTATAGCAACAGGCAATGTTGGTGAAACATATCGTTACTTATCAGTCAGAGAATAAGAGAGGTGTTTATCAGTGAGTTATAACTTCAAAGAAGTAATGAGCAGACCTGAAAGATTGGCAGGCGGACACAGAATGTGTGCTGGCTGTGGCGGTACGATTGCAGTAAGAAATGTGCTTAGAGCGATTCATCCAGGGGATAAGGCTGTAATTTCTAATGCTACTGGATGTTTGGAAGTATCTACAAATATTTATCCTTACACTGCGTGGGAAGACAGCTGGATTCATAATGCATTTGAAAACGCTGGTGCTACTTGCTCTGGTGTGGAAGCTGCATACAACGCTCTGAAAAAGAGAGGAAAAATTGACTCTACATATAAATTCATCGCTTTTGGTGGTGACGGCGGTACTTATGATATTGGTTTCCAGTCTTTATCTGGCGCAATGGAGAGAAATCATGATATGGTTTATGTCTGCTATGATAATGGCGCTTACATGAATACTGGTATCCAGCGATCCTCTGCTACACCAATGTTTGCAGACACAACAACTACACCAATAGGATCCGTATCTGAAGGAAAAGTTCAGTACAGAAAAGACCTTTCTCAGATTATTGCAAGTCATCACATTCCATATGTAGGACAGACAACATTTTTAGGAAATTTCAGTGACTTTTATGCAAAAGCAGAAAAAGCGATTTATACACCAGGTGCAGCATTTTTAAATATTATGGCACCTTGTCCACGTGGATGGAGATATCCATCTGAAAACATTATGGAAATGTGCAAACTCAGTGTAGAAACCTGCTATTGGCCGTTATTTGAAGTAATCAACGGTAAATGGATTTTGAGCTATAAACCAAAGAACAAACTTCCAATTGAAGACTTCTTAAGACCACAGGGCAGATTCAAACATTTGTTTAAGAAAGGCAATGAGGAATACATTGCGCAGTTCCAAAAAGAAGTCGATGACAGATGGGAACAGCTGTTAAAATTCTGTGAAGAATAATCAGATAAAAATAAAGGTTACTGACAGTGTAAATAACTTTGTGACATGAGAAAGAATAAAGGTCGCAGAACCATAGTTATGGTTCTGCGACCTTTTTCTTATGGGGCGTTCACAGCATTTTTTGATACACAATATAATTGTAGAATTATGTCGAAAATTGTCTAAAAATTCATTTGGATTTATTTAAATTGAAATCTTCTCTTTTAATTTTACATTTTTGTTTAAAAATATGAAAAAACAGGATATAATAAAATTTAAATATTATGGTATTTGGAGGGATTGTTTTGTCTAAAGAAAAGTATTACATAACGACACCGATTTATTATCCAAGTGATAAACTGCACATTGGCCATTCTTACTGTACAGTTGCAACAGATACAATGGCAAGATATAAAAGACTGCGGGGCTATGATGTATTTTTTCTGACAGGAAGCGACGAACATGGCCAAAAAATTGAACGAATTGCAGAAAAGCAGGGAATCACGCCAAAACAATATACAGACAAGGTAGTTGCAACATTTAAGGACCTTTGGAAAGTGATGGATATCTCTTACGATAAGTTTATCCGTACAACAGACGAATATCATGTTGATAGTGTGAAGAAAATTTTTAAAAAGCTTTATGACCAAGGAGATATCTATAAGGGTTCTTATGAGGGTTGGTATTGTACGCCTTGTGAATCATTTTTTACAGAGCATCAGTTAGTGGATGGAAAATGTCCAGACTGTGGCCGAGAGGTAGAGAAGGTAAAGGAGGAAAGTTATTTCTTTCGTCTGTCCAAATATCAGGATAGAGTCCTTCGATATATGGAGGAAAATCCTCAATGGCTTCAGCCAAACAGCCGTCAAAATGAAATGATCAATAATTTCCTGAAGCCTGGGCTGGAAGATTTAGCTGTCAGCCGTACTTCTTTTACATGGGGAATTCCTGTAGATTTTGACCCAAAACATGTTGTTTATGTGTGGGTTGATGCGTTGACAAACTATATTACTGCGTTGGGTTACGGCTCTGACGACGACACAAACTTTAAGAAATATTGGCCTGCGGATGTTCATGTAGTAGGGAAGGAGATTGTGCGTTTCCATTCTATTATTTGGCCGGCAATTTTGATGGCTTTGGATTTGCCGTTGCCAAAGAAAATTTTTGGTCATGGGTGGCTTGTTATTAATGGCAGTAAGATGAGTAAGTCTGTAGGAAATGTTGTCGATCCATTTGTGCTTGTGGATAAATATGGTTCTGATGCAATTCGATATTTCTTATTAAGAGAAATTGCTTTTGGGCAGGATGGAAACTTTTCTAATGAAGCACTGATCCAAAGAATCAATTCTGATCTTGCAAATGATTTAGGGAATCTGGTATCTAGGACTGCGGGAATGATTGAGAAATATTTTGGCGGAGTTTTACCAAAGGAACAGGAAGCTACTATATTTGATGATGATTTAAGGAAAATGGCATTGGATGTAGGAAACAGAGTTGAGGAGAAAATGGAGCAAATGCTCTTTAGTGATGCGCTCAGTGAGCTTTGGTCTTTTATCAGCAGAACAAATAAATATATTGATGAGACTCAGCCATGGGTGTTGATTAAAGAGGAAAAAGACCATGCTAAATTGGCGGGCGTTCTTTACAATATTGCTGAAAGTATCCGAATCATATCTATTATGTTACAACCATTTATGACGAAGACACCTCAGAAAATTTGGGCTCAAATTGGAATAGAAAAAGGTGAGCAGACAACATGGGATTCTATCCACACATGGGGCGTCCTTCCTTTGGAAGTTAAAGTTCATAAAGAAGCAGCTATTTTCCCTAGAATTGACATAAAAAAGGAATTAGAAGAGCTGGAATTGGCAATGAAAGAAGCACAGCAGCATTCCATTGCCAATCAGACAAAGAAAGATTCAGTGAAGTCAGAAGAAATGATAGAAGAAAGTGATCAGGAGTCATCTGAGATTACAATAGACGATTTTGATAAAGTTCAAATGAGAGTCGGCAAAGTTTTGGCTTGCGAAAAAGTTCAAGGTTCAAAGAAATTGTTGAAGTTCCAAGTAAAGATTGGAGAGGAAACACGGCAGATTTTTTCTGGAATTGCAAAGCACTATGATCCTGAACAATTGATCGGAAAAAATGTCATTGTCTGTACAAATTTGAAACCAAGAAAAATGATGGGAGAACTCTCTAATGGCATGATATTATCTGCAATTGATGAAGAGAATAACCTTTCTGTGTTGACGACGTTGGATGATGGCTTTAAAGATGGGGCCGAGGTGGGATAAGATGTTTTTTGAGTCTCATGCCCATTATGATGATGACAGTTTTCAGCTAGACAGAGATGAAATATTAAAAATGCTTCCATCAAAAGGGATTTGTAAAGTAATCAACGCTTCTTCGGATATAAATAGTTCTTATGCCTCAATCGCTTTGGCCAATCAATATCCCTATATTTATGCAGCAGTGGGGATCCATCCAGAACAAGCCCATCAAGCAAAACAAGAGGATTTAAGTTTGTTGCGTGAATTAACAACCGAGAAAAAAGTTGTAGCAATAGGGGAAATTGGTTTAGATTATTATTATAATGCCGATACCAAACAAATTCAGACTTCTCTGTTTGCACAGCAGCTCTCTTTAGCAAAAGAAGTGCAATTACCTGTAATTGTACATTCTAGAGAGGCAGCCCAGGAAACTTTCGATGTGATACAACAAAGCGGTGTTAGAAAGGGTGTGATCCATTGTTATTCCGGCAGCGCCCAAATGGCTTTGGAGTATACAAAAATGGGGTTTTATATTGGCGTTGGAGGCGTGATTACTTTTAAAAATGCAAAAAAATTGGTGGAGACAGTGGAAGCTCTGCCTTTGGAACGAATTTTAATAGAAACTGATAGTCCATATCTTGCACCTGTGCCTAATCGTGGAAAAAGGAATGACTCTACAAACCTTCTTCATATTGTAAAACGAATTAGTGAGATAAAAAAATGTACGGAAGAAGAGGTACAAAATATAACAAAAATGAACGGGGAGACGTTGTTTTTTAAATTTTCTAAATAAATTATTGCATAATTGTTACATTTGTGTTAATATACTATAGTAAATACAAACAAGGATGATTTTTATGTCATCCTTGTTTTTTAAGTAATTGATGCACAAATGAAACAAATCATGTACTGCAAATAAGTTTATCGCTCCCACAGATATTCATTTTGCAGCGGTGGAAATAATTTCTGAAAAAGCATGAATCAAGAGAGTGTCGTCAATAATTAGACTAATAGGCCTGACAGTGAAAAAGAAAGTATATTTTCGCAGCCTAGATTTTAGGTGTCTGGCCAAAGGAGGATAAAATGACAAAACGATTAAGAGTAATTGCTGTTGTATTATTTGTACTGACTGTATTTGGAGGAACTGCTTCCGCATATGAATCCGGCGCTTGGGTTCATGTAACTGTATCAGATAATGGAGAAGAAACAACATATTTTACAGACACCATGACAGTAGAAGATCTTTTAGACAGCGAGAATATTGTATTGGAAGATGGAGATAAAATTGATAAATCTCTTAAATACTATTTAGCAGAAGGTACTCGGATTGAGATTGAACGGGCTAGCCATATCAATGTATCTATCGATGGCGATATGGAAGAAATGACTACAGATAAAAAGACAGTGGAAGAATTTATAGAAGATATTTCTTCAGAACTGCCAGAAGGTTATAAAGTATTGAAACCAGAGGTTTCAGAGAAAATCGTGAATGGCCAGACAATTTATATTGTTTCACCACAAAGGGAAGAACGTACTGAGGAAGAAGAAATTCCTTTTGAAACTGAGATTAGAGAAAATGCAGATCTCCCAAAAGGGCAGGAAAAAGTAGTTCAAGAAGGACAAAATGGTTTAGCTTTAGTAACTTATGAGGATGTCTACATGAATCACGCTCTGCAATTTTCAGAAGAAGTGGATCGTGAAATAAAGGAAGAGCCTGTGAATAAAATTATTGAAAAAGGTACGAAAACAGGGCATGTGGCTGTAGATGAAAATGGTCCTTATGCACAGGCAATCAATATGACAGTAACAGCTTACACACCTTATGATGCTGGATGTACAGGAATTACAGCAAGCGGAACTGTAGCACAAAAAGGTGTAATTGCAGTAGATCCTAGTGTGATACCAATGGGTACAAGGGTATATATTCCTGGATATGGCGATGCGATTGCAGCAGATAAAGGTGGGGCTATCAAAGGAAATAAGATAGATGTATGTTTTAGTACAAAGGCAGAAGCTTTTAATTGGGGCGTACAAAAACTTACAGTATATATTTACAAATAATGTGATGAAAGGATATCCTATCAGGATATCCTTTTTTGTTCTTTTTATATCCTTATATGCATATCATCGTAAAAGGAGCTGTATTGCTTCTTGAACGGAGGATGAAGAATGAGGAGACGGAGAAATCAAAAAAGAGCGAGATATCAATTAAAAAAAATACTAGCTGGTACATTAGTTTTGTTGATTACAGTTTGGCTGTTTCAAAGGGCAGTCATCACTTTTGTACCTGCCCAGGAGCAAAAGTCAGGCTCAATTATTCAGGAAGAATTATCCTATGAGCCTGTATTCACAAGTTTAGCAGGTGTGGAAGATATCATTTATCAGCCTGAAACAGATCCTGAAATGGTTGAGGAGGAACAGAAGAAAGCAGAACCTCCGGCGCCGAAAGGCCAACCAGTGGATATGGCAAAGGTACAGGACAAGTCCTATGTAAAAAATAAATACTATATTATCGACAGAAGAACAGACTTAACAGAGAATCTTATTGATATACCTGGATATTTATCGAAAGATTTTGCGTTAGATTCGGCAGTAAAAGAACCTCAAGTATTGATTTTTCATACTCATTCCTGTGAAGGTTTTGTAGACAGTGATATGTCGAAAGGGATGGAAGAAGGTATCTATGGTGCTGGAGAGAGATTGAAGCAGTTATTAAAGGAGAAATACGGTATCAATGCCATTCATCATAATGGACAATATGATGTAGTTAACGGAAAAAATTCGATTTTAGGTGCTTATGAAAGAATGGAACCTGATATTCAGCAAATTTTAAAAGAAAACCCCTCCATTCAGGTAGTGATTGACATGCACAGAGATGGAGTGGCAGAAGATACGAAGTTGGTGACAGAAGTTAATGGAAAACCATGTGCTCAGATTATGTTTTTTAATGGGATCTGTCAATTATACCAAGACGGCGTAGTTCAGCCTTTAACGGATCTCCCTAATCCCTATGTAAAAGATAATTTGGCTTTTAGTTTCCAGATGAAAGCAGCTGCAGATGAACTTTATCCTGGTTTTGCACGAAAAATATATGTCAATGCCTACCGTTACAGTTTACATATGCGGCCTAGATCAACATTGATCGAGGTTGGTGCTCAGACGAACACAAAGGAAGAAATATGGAATGCAATGGAACCATTAGCTGATATTTTAGCTACGGTGCTTCAATAATAAACACAGTAAATCTTTGGTGAAGAGGATGACAATACCAACGGCAGTGAGAAGGAAGACGGTAGCAACAAATATAAGCAGGAGAAAATCAAATGTCATTGGTCCTTGAAATGAAATACTTAGAAGATAGAAGTACAAAGGCACGAACAGTAGAAGAAATTTGCCCAAGCAGACAATCATCAGCAGTTTAAACAAAACAGTCAAGATTATTTTGATAAATTCAAATGTCTGATTCATAAGAGGACCCATCCTTTCTTCTTTGATAGTTTCAGTATAACAGGAAAGCTAGAATTTGAATACCCAAAACGTTGATTTTTAAAGATGGAATTAAAATAAAAAAGGAGTTTAAGGCAGTGCAAAGAAATATATGCACTGCCTTTTTTGTTGTCCCAATATAAGTAAAAATTGACTTTGAAGCTTTATTTTTTGAATAAACTATAAGAAAAAATATTTCGTTTCATAAAAATAATCCTTAACCGAGACAAAACCATGATTCATAACTCTGTAGAGAAACAAGTAACAATATAAATAAAATCCTATATTTGTATGTAATAATTAAGAAGCTGATGAAAATAATAGTATTATGATGAGATTTTTTATTTATGGTTTTACAGGTCTAATGATAGAAATTTTGTGGACTGGGGCCCACTCTTTCGTATTGGAGAAGGACTGTCGTTTACTGGGCAGAACTTCTTTATGGATGTTTCCGGTCTATGGCATGGTTGTCTGCTTTGAACCGTTATGTGATCTCTTGTTTGGTCTACCGATAGTTGTGAGAGGAGGCATTTATACCGTTTGTTATTTTACAGTAGAGTATCTATCGGGATGGTGGTTTAAAAAAATTTTAGGCAGATGTCCGTGGGATTACAGCGACAGCCCGTGGAATATTCATGGGTTAATTCGTCTAGATTATGCACCATTATGGTTTGCGGCAGGATTATTTTTTGAAACGTTATCCTTTTTTCTTAGATAATGATCGATGTAGACTTTTATAATTTTTTATCGTATTATATAATATTCATTACAAGAGAGAAAAGGAGTGAAAATACATGCCAACCAGAAATAACGGAAAAAACAATAATGACAATAACCGTGGAAATGACACGCGGACATTAATATGGTTTATTGTGTTGGCTATTGTTTTTACATCAGTGATTAATATTTTTATGGCATCGGCGACGACTAGGGCTGTATCGCATATTAAATACAGTGAATTTATGCAGATGCTGGATGAGGGAAGAGTTTCAGAAGTTGAGCTTACCAAGGATCGCTTAATCATCACAGAAAAGGAAAGCCCACAGGAAGATACAGAAGTTGATTTTTATAATAAAGAGAATAAGTATTATACAGGATATATTAATGATCCGCAGTTATATGAAAAGCTAGACAAAGCCTGCGTGACATATGACAGTACCCTAGTGGACAAAAATCCAATTTTAGAATTTGTCACTTCATGGGTGCTTCCCATCATTTTAATGATGGCAATTGCCAATATATTTATGCAGATGTTTATGAAAAAGATGGGTGGCTCTGGCGGTCCGATGTCATTTGGCAGAAATACTGCTAAAATTTATGCACAGAAAGAAACCGGTGTTACCTTTGCGGATGTAGCAGGGCAGGAAGAGGCAAAAGAATCTTTAAACGAAATTGTAGATTTTCTTCATCGCCCTGAAAAGTATACAGAAATAGGTGCAAAGCTGCCGAAAGGCGCTTTGCTTGTAGGTCCTCCTGGTACAGGAAAAACACTGCTTGCAAAAGCAGTGGCAGGTGAGGCGAAAGTGCCGTTTTATTCTTTATCAGGTTCTGACTTTGTAGAAATGTTTGTAGGTGTAGGCGCATCAAGAGTAAGAGACCTTTTCAAGCAAGCAATAGAGAATGCGCCGTGTATCGTGTTCATTGATGAGATTGATGCGATTGGAAAAAGCAGGGATAATCAGATTGGTGGCAATGATGAACGGGAACAGACGCTAAATCAGCTACTTAGTGAGATGGATGGGTTTGATGCTTCCAAAGGCGTTGTCATACTAGGTGCTACAAACCGTCCAGAAGTTTTGGATAAAGCGCTTTTGCGTCCGGGACGTTTTGATCGCCGTGTGATTGTAGATAAGCCTGATTTGAAGGGTAGAGAAGATATCTTACAAGTTCATGTGAAACATGTAAAGCTGGATGAAGATGTTGATTTACACGGGATTGCTTTAGCTACTTCGGGAGGAGCTGGCGCTGATCTTGCTAATATTGTTAATGAAGCTGCCTTGCGTGCTGTCAGGTTAGGGAGAAGTAAAGTGAACCAAAGTGATTTTATGGAAGCAGTTGAGGTTATCATTGCGGGAAAAGAAAAGAAAGACCGAATTTTAACAGAAAAAGAGAAGCGTATTGTAGCATTTCATGAGGTTGGCCATGCATTGGCAACAGCGCTGCAAAAAGATGCGCAACCGGTGCAGAAAATTACGATAGTACCTCGAACAATGGGCTCTTTAGGGTATACGATGCAAATGCCCGAAGAAGAAAAATATTTGATGAGTAAGGAAGAAATTTTGGCTCAGATCGTAACATTAACCGGCGGGAGGGCTGCGGAAGAAGTAGTGTTTTCTACTGCTACAACAGGTGCGGCAAATGATATAGAGCGAGCAACGGAACTTGCCCGCGGCATGATTACACATTATGGAATGTCTGAGAAATTTGGTATGGTTAGTTTAGAGAGTATACAAAATAAATATCTGGATGGCAGAAGTGTAAAGAATTGTTCAGAAATGACAGAAACAGAAGTTGATAAGGAAGTACAGGAAATTGTCAAAAAATGCTATGAAAAAGCTGTTTCTTTATTAAAGGAAAATGAGGAAGCATTGAACCGTATTGCAGAATATTTAATTGAGAAAGAAACAATTACTGGAGAAGAATTTATGAAAATTCTGAAAACTAGTATATAAACAATAAAAAAGGCACATTTGTGCCTTTTTTATTGTTTATATACTGTGTCAAAATTGATGCTTGTGTAAAATAAACGCTTAATTTCTTCATAGGAAAGATTTTCATGACTCATAATCCACATCATTTTTGTATATACGGCTTCCAATGTCATGTCGTGAGCTTCCAAAAAACGAAGATGATGCTGATAACGACGTCCAACTTCATACACATCAGAGTGACTACCTTCATAAGTCACCTGAGTGGTAAGAACTAGTATTTTTTCTTCTTGAGTATACTGTTGTTTCAAGGAGCGAAGAGTGTCAGCGATAGATAGAGGAATGCCACCCACACCAAAACTTTCAATAATAATGCAGTCATAGATGCGAAAGATGCTATCTAATAACTGAGGAGATATGCCTGGTGTCAATTTAAGCAAAAAAACTTTTGGATTTAAACAAGGGTGAAATTTTAAATGTTCAAGAGGTTTCTCGGGCGGAAGGTAGCGAATAATCCTATTTTCCTGTATTTGTGCTAAAAATGGAAAGTTAATACTTTTAAATGCATCAAAACTGTATGTTTTTACTTTTTTTGCTCTCGTTCCTGCAATGACTTGTCCGTTAAAAATAAGAACGACATCATGAGAATCAGGATCGGTGGCGTAGAGAATACTGTCTCTTAAATTTTTTTTGGCATCAGTGATCTCGAAGGAAATAGGTTTCTGAGCTCCTGTAAGCACAATGGGTTTTGGTGAATGTTGAATCATATAGGATAAGGCAGCAGAGGTGTATGCCATAGTATCTGTGCCATGGCAAATAATAAAGCCATCATACAAATTATAGTTTGTCTCAATGGCAGCTGCAATTTTTTCCCATAGATCAGGGGTCATATTCGTACTGTCAATATGGCACAAAGGCAGGACAAAAGGTTCACATAAAGTACGTATTTCAGGAAATTTGTCTATCAGGTCATGACCATGAAGGCTTGGAGCAAGACCTAAATCAGTTTTATCGGAGGCAATGGTGCCGCCGGTTGTTAAAAATAATATTTTTTTCATCTGTATCCCTCTCTATATGTAAAAAGCCCTTCGAAAAAATCCGAAGGGTTTTTTATCAGCCAATAAGATTTTCAGGATTTAATCCTTCCAATTCTGGTATGATGAATCTACCATCCTTACGAATTAATACGCCGTCAAAATAAATTTCTCCTCCGCCATAGGAAGGGGTTTGAATGCAGACTAAATCCCAGTGAATCGCTGATTTATTCCCATTTGGCGCATCTTCATAGCAATTGCCTGGAGTAAAATGGAAGCTTCCACTGATTTTTTCATCAAAAAGAATATTATTCATAGGTTCAGTGATATAAGGATTTACACCTAAAGCAAATTCTCCAACATATCGTGCACCTTTGTCTGTATCAAAAATTTTTGTGATTCGTTCTTTGTCGTTGGCATCACAGTCTATAATTTTGCCATCTTTAAATTTTAGTACCACATTTTCGAAAGTAAAACTATTATATTCTGATGGAGTGTTATATGAAATGGTACCATTGACAGATGTCTTTACAGGCGCAGTGTAAACTTCTCCGTCTGGAATGTTGCAAGCACCATCGCACTTGATTGCTGGAATTCCTTTGATTGAAAAGGTTAAATCTGTACCATTTCCCTTGATGTGCACTTGATCGGTCCGGTTCATCAATGCTACAAGAGCATCCATTGCCTTTGACATTTTTGCGTAGTCCAGGTTGCATACATGAAAGTAAAAATCTTCAAAGGCTTCTAAACTTTTATGGGCAGATTGTGCCATAGATGGGCATGGGTATCTTAACACAACCCATTTTGTCTTTGGCACGCGGATGCCATGATGCACTGGTGCGGTATAGATTTTGTGATACAAATCAATTTTTTCTGGTAGAACATCAGAAAGCTCGGATAAGTTATCCTCTCCTCTGACGCCGATAAAGGCATCCATCTGAGACATCTTTTTGGAATCGATTTCAGCCAAAAGACGGTACTGTTCTTCTGTAGCACCCATCAATAATTCTCTTTCCACGGGATTTGTACGGATTTCAACAAAAGGTAGGCCGCCAACAGCATAAACTTCTTTGACTAGCTGTTTTACTAGAGGGATCGGCTCCGTACCGTTACAGTTTATTAGAATTTTTTCGCCTTTTTTTAAACGGCAAGAGTAATTTATTAAGTTATGCGCTAATTTCTTTAGTCTTTCATCCATGAAAACACTCCTTTTTCCTTAAACTCCTTTTGTTTATTTTACATCAAACAAGAACATTTTTATAGTGGTTTTTTTCTTAAATTTTATTCATTAAGGTGAGTAGTAGCAATACTTCTGCTGCTTGAAACTCTGTATGACCAGTATTGGAGGCACTGGAGAGAGTAAGAAGAGAAGCGTCATTTTCTGAAGACTGTATGGAGTTTGCAGGATGAAATTCTTCACGGATTTTTTGAGCAGTTCGAAGGAGATTTAAAGTCCGAATCAATGCATCAATGTCTTGATGGGGGTGGTACTGTTTTAAAGCGTTTAAAAGTACAACCTCCCTGGAAGGATTATTTTCAACGGATTCTTTTTGAATGTTTACAGCATGATGAAGTTTGTCAATATAGTTTTTCTGAATTTTTTCTCGTAGCATGTTTCTCAGATCAGAGATATCTGTTTCAAGAAGTTTTCTGTTTTCTATGAGTCTGGCGATTTGCAGCAGTTCATTCTCTGCCATAATTAGAACCTCCCGGACAATAATTTTTCTAAATTTAGCATGCCATTTCTTCCATTGGAGGAGCTCCTTTTTAACCAAAACCGAATTTGATCTGGTGTCAGGTGTGAATATTTCTGACATAGAAGGGCGATTGCCCCTGTAATAACAGGTGTCGCCATAGATGTACCACTCATGCAGACATACTCTGTTCCTGTCTTTTTTCGATATCGATCCTGTGCTAAGGAAGATTCTGGAGCTAAACAGGAGAATATATCCGTCCCAGGTGCATAAATATCCGGCGGTCCGGGGTAACGTTTTGGCGAAAAAAATAACCGTGGTTGCTCTGTACGGTAGATATCATCAGAAGAACCTGCAATAATTAGTTTTTGAGGTTCTTTTGGAATGACAGCCAAAGAGACACTGGAAGAGCCAATATTCTGTGCGGCGGCTACAATAGCGACGCCTGCATCCCATAATGCAGATAAAGCATGGGATAAGGCTGGATTGTTTTTTTTCTCGTTTATACCAATGGAGAAATTTGCTGCTCTTATATTATATTTGTCGCGGTTGTCCATTATCCATTGAATTGCTGCTAAAGCTTGAGGAGAATTGCCTTTTCCATTTTCATCAAGTATTTTCAAAGCAACGATATTGCAATCAGGGGCAATACCAGTAAAAAGTCCATGGGAAGAAAAACCGTTGCCCGCAACGATTCCAGACACATGGGTACCATGTCCGTTATCATCATAAGGTTGTGTGCGATAATTGATAAAGTCTTGAAAAGCAAGGATTCTATTTGTTGATACAGTAAAATCTTTTACAGGAGAAATACCGGTATCCAGGACGGCGACAGTAACACCTTTCCCAGTAATACCAAGCCTTTGAGCCGCTTCAGCATGTACGGCTAATCTTGTTCGATTCATGGCGATTCCCCCTTTATTTTATAATTCAGTGTATGCGGGAAACAAAGAAGGGTTATTGATTTGGTCTTTTTTTTGTAAGTTAATCATAGGATTAGTATGAAAAGGGGGGAATGCATATGGATGAAATGCTCTCAAAGCTTGTCGGAGCGTTAGGACAAAATTCAGCAGATTTTCAATCCATGGAAAAGGCTGTCCGTATGATCAAAAATATGCAAAAGATCAATCAATTGGAAAGTAAAGAAGAAGGGGAAGAACATATAGACTTGGCTCAAAGGCGTATGAAGATTTTGTCAGCTGCGATGCCATATTTGAGTCCTTCCGGCGCCAATGCGCTGTCTACAGCTATGAGAATTATGGAGATTAGAAGAATCAGTACGGAAAAGTTGCCTTCTGTGAAGATGCAGGAAGGACTTAGCGACGAAGCTAGAAGACGAGAATTGCTTCGGGCTGTCATACCATATTTAAGCTCTGAGGAAAAGAAGCAGATTTTATCAGCTATGCGGCTGATGGAAATTGCAGGGGGATAAGAAACAAAGAAAAAATAGATGCAGCTATTTTGTTTGCCGCATCTATTTTTTTAGCATATAGATGGAATGTTTATCCATTCCAAGACAAAAGAAGTAGAAAAAGAATGATATAAAGAGAAGTGGAGTGTTGTTTAGGTAAGGATTTTTTAGGGTTATTTTTCTGTATGTAATCAGAATATCTTTGAAATCCATTTAAAAACGGTTCAGGAATATCGCAAGACATATGGCCACCATCCTTTCTTTCTATCATCCTATGAAGAACAAGAAAGGTTATGAACAGAGAAGAAATAATTTTTTTGTCAAGATATAAAATTTTTTCACAGTTTTCAGGTTATTCACAAGGCTTGTGGAAGCAAGAAAAATGTTGATTTCCACGATGGCTGTGTATAACTATGTGGATAATGTTGATAGTAAGGAAATAATTTTTGGTTAAGGAGCGACTAAAATTGATATTAAAAATGGATGATGAGAGGAAAGGAATCTGTTTTTATTTTGACTTTTTATCTGTTCTGTGCTTAAATAAACTGTAAGCAAAGCAAATGTAGAATGAATTTTTGTTTAGAGGAGTTTCTATGATGAAGAAGATAAAAGTCATGACTGTGTTTGGCACTAGGCCGGAAGCAATAAAAATGGCGCCATTAATTTTAGAGCTTCAAAAGCAAGAAGAGATAGAAAGTATCATATGCGTTACTGCACAGCATAGACAGATGCTAGATCAGGTATTGGAAATATTCCAGTTGACACCTGATTTTGATCTCAATATTATGAAAGAACGACAGACTCTTTCAGGGATTACCACACGGGCTCTGCTGGGGTTAGAACAAGTTATGGCACAGGAGAAGCCGGATATCGTACTTGTTCACGGGGATACAACAACGACGTTTGCAGGCTCACTTGCGGCTTATTACAACCAGGTGAAGGTAGGACATGTAGAGGCAGGACTGCGTACATATGACAAGTATCAGCCATTTCCAGAAGAGATGAACCGTCGCCTGACAGGCGCTATTGCTGATCTTCATTTTGCACCAACCAAATTAGCAAAACAACATCTGGAAAAAGAAAATGTTTCCGAAGAAAATATTTTTATTACAGGTAATACGGTGATTGATGCGCTACAGTCTACCATTGAAGAAAAGTACCACTTCTCTGTGGAAGAACTGAATCAAATCAATTTCAAAAAGAAGAGAGTACTTGCAATGACTGCCCATAGAAGAGAAAATTTGGGACAGCCTCTTATTAATATCTGCCAAGCAGTCCTTCGTCTGGTAGAGGAGTTTGAAGATGTGGAAGTTGTATATGCGGTGCACAAAAATCCTGCAGTATGGGAGCCTGTGCATAAGCTTTTGGGTTCTAATAGTAAGATTCACCTTTTGGAACCCTTGGATTTGAAGGATATGCACAATCTGATGAGTCGATCATTTTTTGTTATGACAGATTCTGGAGGGTTACAAGAGGAAGTACCATCAATGGGAAAACCGGTTTTGGTGCTTCGTAATGTGACAGAACGCCCAGAAGGCGTAGAAGCCGGTACTTTGAAGTTAGCTGGAACAGAGGAAGAGACAGTATACCAGATGGCAAAAACGCTGTTAACAGATGAGGTAGAGTACAAAAAAATGGCTCAGGCAAAAAATCCGTTTGGCGATGGAAAAGCGTCGAAACGAATTGTTCAGGCAATTTTATATTATTTCGGTCAAAATGCCAAAAGGCCGGAAAATTTTGAGATATAAAATAAGGAGGGGATTATGGAAAGAAAAGAAAAGACAGAAGAAAAGAAAAGTTTTTTTTCGGAGGCCCTCAGCTGGATTCTGACAATTGCAGTAGCAGTTGGAATCGCTCTTGTGATTAATGGTGTTATTATTGTCAATGCTACGGTACCAACAGGTTCTATGGAAAATACCATTATGCCCAAAGATAGAATAATTGCCCTTCGTCTTACCTATGACTTTTCTGATCCGCAAAGAGGAGATATTGCGGTGTTTAAATATCCTGACGATGAATCTTTATTGTATGTGAAACGAGTGATAGGATTACCGGGCGAAACGGTAGAAATACGTGATGGCAAGGTATACATTGATAATTCTCAAACGCCTTTAGATGAGCCATATCTCAAGGAAGAGATGGTTGGCAGTTTTGGACCATATGAGGTTCCAGAAGACTGCTATTTTATGATGGGTGATAATCGAAATAATTCTTTGGATTCCAGATATTGGGAAAATACATATGTAAAGAAAGAAAAAATGCTAGGAAAAGTATATTTCAGGTACTTCCCTAGTTTCTCAATACTTTCCGATAAATAATATTTTGTACAAAAGGAGGAAAGGGTATGAAGATAATTGATGGAAAAGTAATTTCTCTTGCAATCAAAGAGGAAGTAAAACAAGAAGTAGAAAAGGTCAAGGGAAGAGGAGTAAATCCTAGTTTGGCTGTAATTTTGGTGGGGGATAATCCAGCAAGTAAGGTATATGTAAAAAATAAAAAGAAAGCTTGCGAGTTTACAGGCATAAAGTCTGTCTCCTATGAGCTCCCTCAAGACACGACAGAAAATGAGCTGCTAGATTTGGTAGAAGAGCTGAATAAAAGTAAAAACATTCATGGAATTTTAGTGCAGCTGCCATTACCAAAACAGATTGATGAAAACAAAATTATTATGTCCATTGCACCTGAAAAGGATGTGGACTGCTTTCATCCGATGAATGTAGGATATGTGTATACAGGCAGCAAGGAGACATTTTTGCCTTGTACTCCGGCTGGCGTCATAGAGTTGATTAAAAGAAGTGGCTATGAAATAAGCGGCAAACAATGTGTTGTTATTGGTCGAAGCAATATTGTCGGTAAACCGGCAGCGATGCTTTTAATGAGGGAAAACGGTACAGTTACTGTCTGTCATTCAAAGACAAAAAATTTGCCAGAAATCTGTAGAGCAGCGGATATTATTGTGGTAGCTACAGGCAAAAGAAATACATTGACACCGGATATGATTCAAGAAGGCGCTGTGATTATTGACGTGGGAATGAATCGGGATGAAAATGGAAAATTATGTGGAGATGTAGATTTTGATGGATGCAGCCAGAAAGCCGCAGCGATAACTCCGGTGCCTGGAGGTGTCGGGCCAATGACAATTGCTATGTTGATGAAAAATTGTCTGTCAGCAGCTAAAGAGCAAAATAATTTAAACGGATAAAAATGATGGGAACAGGAATTAAATTTCCTGTTCTTTTTGTATTGTATGTGATTGTTTGAAGGACAGTGCGCTCTTTTACTCTTTAGACTGATTGAGGGGATATCCAGCACACCTCTTGTCGAAGCAACAAAAGGTAGTATATCACAGGCAGATACCTGACAAAGGAAGAATTTGTTAGAAGATTGTTTCTAATTGAATTTGAGGCAAGACATCTAATAAGGTTGAGCCGTTTATTATTGTCGCTTTTTCAATGAGTTGTTCTATGCTGTCAAAACTTTGCTCTTTTTTATTACACCAAAGAGATACATTTTTTTGAGAATGACTACAAGACAAGAAAAAATTTCTTCCTTCAAATGAAAATTCTATTTCTCTCCCATGTTCAATTAAATAAATCAAGGATGATAGTGATTTGGTTCGCTCAAATTCTTTGACAATTAAATCATGCAGACACATAATTTATACCTCCATAACTTCCGATTTATCTGTTGACTTACTTTATCATAGTTTTTTGTCTCTATCAACATATAGTGAAATTAATGGAGCTGAAAATCATCAGTTCAAAGGTTAAAAGAGAAGACAGTATGGTTCATTGTGTTTTTATCTAAATTATGATATAATTTCTTGATAAAATAGTTTAGGAGGAGTCGTTATTGAAAGCAAAAATAGCTTTTATTTCTTTGGGCTGCGATAAAAATTTAGTGGATAGTGAGGTTATGATCGGCCTTTTAAATCAGAAAGATTTTATGGTGACTAGCCAGGAGGAAAAGGCTGATTTTATCGTTATCAATACTTGTTGTTTTATCAAAGATGCATTGCAAGAAAGTATTGATACAATTTTAGAGGCAGCGCAGTATAAAAAGACTGGCTGCTGTAAAGGAATCATTGTTACAGGATGTTTGGGACAAAGATATGAAAAAGAAATATTTGAGCAACTGCCTGAAGTAGATGCCATTGTTGGAACGTCTGCTTATGAGGATATTGTAGAAGTGATAGAAAGACTGATAGATGGAGAGACATGTGTCAAGCATCTTGACAGCATTGACAGAGCTATGGAAGAGAAAAACAGTCAGCTTCGGATTCCATCAACACCAGCGTACTTTGCCTATTTAAAGATTGCGGAGGGATGCGATAACTTTTGTACTTATTGTGTCATTCCTAAAATGAGAGGAAAATACCGCAGCAGACATATGGAAAGTCTGATAGAGGAGGCAAAAAAGCTGGCAGAAGGCGGCGTAAAGGAGCTGATTTTAATTGCGCAGGATGTGGCTTATTATGGCCAGGACTTGTATGGAAAAAATATGCTTGCACAACTGCTAAAAGAACTTTGTGCTATTGACGGCCTTGAGTGGATCCGTTTATTGTATTGCTATCCAGAGCATTTGACAGATGATGCAATTGCGGTTATAGCGTCAGAACCTAAGATATGCCATTATATTGATATGCCTATTCAACATGCGAATAATCAAGTTTTAAAAAGAATGGGAAGAAGAAGCAGCCAAGAACTTTTAAAGAATATAGTCGGGAAATTGCGAAAGGCAATGCCTGATATTGCGATTCGTACTACAATTATTACAGGTTTTCCACAGGAATCTGACGATGAGTTTTTAGATATGCTTTCCTTTGTTGAAACAACAGGTTTCGATCGTCTAGGTGTATTTACCTATTCCCAAGAAGAAGGAACTCCAGCAGCTAAAATGAATGGTCAGATAGAGGAAGATCTAAAAGAAAAACGTAAGGACATTTTGATGGAAGCGCAAAAACGGATTTCAGCTGAAAAATGTGAACAGATGTTGGGAAAGAGGCTGAAAGTTTTGGTGGAGGGATATCTGCCAGAGGAAAAAGTATATTGTGCTAGAAGTTATAAGGATACGCCGGACATCGATGGTTTGGTATTTATCAATTTCCAAGGGCAGTTACTTAGCGGTGATTTTATTACAGTAGAGATTACAGAGGCGAGCGACTATGATTTGATTGGAGAGGTGGTTGAAGATGGAATTGAATCTTGCCAATAAACTGACATTACTGAGAGTGCTATTGATTCCTGTATTTGTAGTTGTACTTCTGACCGGTTGGGTGCCGTCTCCAATGAATCGATTTCTTGCGGTAATAATTTTTATTATTGCCTCAATCACAGATTGTCTTGATGGACAGATTGCCAGAAGATTTCATATGGTTACTAATTTTGGTAAGTTTATGGATCCTTTAGCAGATAAGCTTTTGGTAACCGCAGCAATGGTCTGTATGGTAGAGATGGGCGATTTGCCAGCATGGATTGTTATTATTATTATTAGCAGGGAGTTTATTATTACAGGTTTTCGTCTGATTGCTGTGGAAGCAGGAACTGTTATTGCAGCTAGTTTTTGGGGAAAAATAAAAACAGTAACGCAAATGTTTATGATTATTTTTGTCCTTCTTGGTTTACGTGGAATTGCATTTGATATGATTAAAGACATTCTAATTGGATTAGCTTTGATTTTTACAGTGATTTCTGGTGTAGACTATATTGTAAAGAATCGAAACGTCCTAAAGGGATAAAGAAAAGAGGAATAGCAGATGAATGCGGAAATTATTGCAGTGGGAACAGAAATTTTATTAGGGGATATTGTAAACACCAATGCACAGCATATCGCTCAAGGATTGGCACAGCTGGGGATTGGCGTATATTATCAGACTGTTGTTGGTGATAATCCAAAGAGACTGAAAGAAACGATTGCTACTGCATTTGCTAGAGCTGATTTAGTTGTGACCTGTGGTGGTTTGGGACCAACAGAGGATGATTTGACAAAGGAAACTGGAGCTGTGTATTTTAATAAAAAACTAGTGGTAGACCAGAAAGCACTGGCCAGGATCGAGCATTTTTTTGAGAAGATACAAAAGCAGATGACGCCAAATAACAGAAAACAAGCGCTGGTTCCAGAAGGATGCAAGGTGCTTTATAATCAAAATGGAACAGCGCCTGGAATTATCATGGAAGAAAATGGGAAAATTATGGTACTGTTGCCTGGGCCTCCAAGAGAAATGGCTCCGATGTTTGATGAACAAGTGATGCCATACCTGGAAGATAGGCAAGAGGAAACTTTTGTTTCCCGCACTCTTCGGATTATGTCAGTTGGGGAAAGCGGTGTAGAACATATGTTGCTTGACTTAATTGATGGACAGACAAATCCTACTGTAGCAACCTATGCAAAAGATAATGAATCGCTAGTTCGATTGACTGCCTGTGCTCACACAAAAAAAGAGGCAAAACAGCTGATAGACCCAATTGCAGATGAAATTTACCGGAGGTTAGGAGAAAATATTTATGGTGAAGATGAAACTTCTATTGAAGAAGTTGTTGCAAGACTTCTAGTGGAAAAGGGTGAGACAATTGCAGTAAGTGAGTCTTGTACAGGTGGTATGGTATCTTCCGCACTCATAGAATTTCCGGGCATTTCAAAAGTTTTTATAGAAGGCGATGTAACATACAGCAATGATGCAAAAATACGCCGGTTGGGTGTAAAGAAAGAAACGTTGGAACTTTTTGGAGCAGTCAGCAAGGAGACGGCTGCGGAGATGGCTATCGGCATTGCACAGGCGGCTGGAACAAAGATTGGAATTTCCACAACAGGAATTGCTGGTCCAGATGGTGGAAGTGAACAGAAGCCGGTTGGTCTTGTCTATGCAGGCTTATATAGAAATGGTTCTGTAAAAACGCAGGAATTTCATTTTGCTGGAACAAGACAGAGGATTCGTTCCAGGGCGACAGCTGCTGTGTTAGACTGGCTGAGAAGAGAATTGATAACATCTTAATTTCAGAAGAATCATAGAAACTCCTTGACAGAAGAAAAAATATTACGTATACTAAGAACATAAGTTCTCATAGGAGGCGCGGTATGGCAGATAAAAAAAATAAAGATGATTATTTTGATGACAAAGAAAAGGCGTTAGAATCAGCACTTGGTCATATTGAAAAGCAGTATGGTAAAGGCGCGGTAATGCGGTTAGGTGATGAAAGTTCTAAAATGAATGTGGAAGTGACGCCGACAGGGTCCCTCAGCCTTGATATTGCCTTGGGTGTTGGTGGAATTCCGAAAGGAAGAATTATTGAGATTTATGGTCCTGAGTCCTCTGGTAAAACAACAGTTGCACTGCACATGGTGGCTGAGGTGCAAAAAAGAGGGGGATTAGCAGGATACATAGATGCGGAACATGCAATGGACCCTGTGTATGCAAAAAATTTAGGAGTAGACATCAATAACCTTTATATATCTCAGCCAGATGATGGAGAGCAGGCGCTGGATATTGCAGAGACTATGGTTCGTTCTGGAGCGATTGATATTGTTATTGTAGATTCTGTAGCAGCGCTGGTACCAAGAGCAGAAATTGAGGGCGAAATGGGTGATAGCCACATGGGGCTTCAGGCAAGACTGATGAGTCAGGCTTTGAGAAAGCTCACTGCTGTAATCAATAAATCAAAATGTACAGTAATTTTTATCAATCAGCTGAGAGAAAAAATCGGCGTGACTTTTGGTAATCCAGAGACTACAACAGGCGGACGAGCCTTAAAGTTCTATGCTTCTATTCGTATGGATATTAGAAGAACAGATGGTTTGAAACAGAGCAATGACTTTGTAGGCAACCGTACAAAAGTGAAGGTTGTAAAAAATAAAGTGGCACCTCCTTTTAAAACTGCAGAGTTTGATATTATGTATGGTCAGGGAATTTCGAAAGAAGGAGATGTTCTTGACTTAGCAGCAGATGTAGATATTGTAAACAAAAGTGGTGCATGGTATAATTATGAAGAGACAAGAATTGGCCAAGGCAGAGAAAATGCAAAGACATTTTTGAAAGAACATCCTCAAATGAGAGATGAAATCGAAAATAAAGTGCGTATCCATTACGGATTGCCGCCAATGGAGTTAAACGAGGAGGATCATGAAGAAGATCTCCCAGTACAGGAAAGTATTCTGACAGAAGAGTAAATAAGAGTAAAAAAGGCTGATTTTTATTTGATTGGCCTTTTTTTTATTTACAGCTTTGTATTAGTGGCGATATAATAGGGGCATATTTTTAAGGAGTTGATTTCGTTGGTGGTAACAGAAATAAAAAAGCAGGCGAAGAGTAGCCGATATTCTATTTTTGTTGATGATGAATATGCTTTCAGTCTGATTATGGAGGACATTCTTTTCTTTCGGATCAAAGTTGGTCAGGAGATCCCAGAGGATAAATTTCGTTATATTAGTGATACAACTCTTTATATTCGTGCTCAGGAGACTGCGATTGGATATATTTCAAATAGAGTAAAAACAGAAAAACAAGTGTATGAATATCTGAAGAGAAGAGATTATTCTGATGAAGTGGCACAGCGAGTGGTAGAGTTTTTAAAAAAATATAAGTATGTGGATGATGAAGAATACTGCAGGCTTTATATCGCTGAATCAAAGCGGTTGAAGCCAAAGGGAGAAAGACTTTTGGCAATGGAATTGAGACAAAAGGGCATTGCAGATGAAATTATTCGAAAAGTTCTGGGAGAGGAAGAGTTGGATGAGTCAGAAGGCGCTTATCAGCTTCTAGCTAAAAAGATTGGCAATCGTCAGATGGATGACACTTTAAAGAGAAGAAGTATTGCATTTTTGATGAGAAGAGGGTATTCCTATGAAATTATTCGTAGCGCTTTCCGCCGTATAGAAGAAGAACTGCCTGAAGAAGGAGGCTGAAAAATGGCTGGATATATCAGTAAAGTGGTGCAGTTAAGAAAAAAATTTTTTGATCATTACAAAAAGGGAGATATCAAGGAAGCCATACAAGTTGGCGAAGAAATGGTGAGTATATACCGCAGCCATCATGCATTCCAGACATTAGAATATGCCAATGACATCAATAATGTGGCAAATGCATGGCTTGATATCAATGAAAATAACAGGGCATTGACGTATTATAAACAGGCTGCAGCCATAAGAAAAAAGCTCGTCGGTGACAATTCTTTAGCGTATGCAGATACATTAAATAATATGGCAATTGCCTTATCTGGAGAAGGAAAGCGTGCCCAAGCAAAAGAAGCGATAAAAAGCGTTATTTTAATTAGAAGAAAAAATTTGGGAGAAACACATAAAGACTACTGCATGGCACTATTTAATCTTTCCTCTATCAATGAGGATATGGGAAACTTACCAGAGGCAGAACGAATCGGACGAAAGGCTTTGATTGCCTATGAGAAATGTGATGAAAAAAATATAGACGATTACACGGATCTGTTAATTGGCCTCGGAAGGATTTGCGCTAAGAGAGGTGTTTATAAGCTTGCTTGTGAGAGTTATGAAAAAGCTGTGGATTTATTAAAAGAGAAAAAAGAAAAGGATATTTTTTACTTGACTGTTTTATTAAATACAGCAGAGGCCCTAAAAGAACTGAAAAAATATAAAAAATCAATTGCATATTATGAGTCAGCGCTTCGATTAAGAGAAAAATTTATGGAACGCACGCATCTAGATTATGTTGTCACGCTTAATAACTTGGCTTCTGTCTACAAATCAGATGAACAGACTGAGAAAGCGATAACCCTTCATCAAGAAGTGTTAAAGTTAGTGAAAGATATTACAGGAGAAAATCATGATTTCTATGCTCAGGCATTGGATAATCTTGGGGATGATTATTGTGATCAAAATGACTTTGATCAATCCATGTACTACCATTTAAAAGCACAGGAAATTAGAAAAGAGACAGTAGGAGAAAAACATATTTATTATACAACAGGGTTATTGCGTATTGGTGATTCATGTCTTCTTATGCATAAAATGGAGGAAGCAGAAGAATATTTCCAGCAAGCTCTCTGTTTAAGAAAAGAGAGATATGGAGAAGAGAATGCCGATTACTTAGAAGCTTTGATGGCCATTGGTGGGTTGAGATATGAAGAAAACAGATTAGATGAAGCACAAGAAATTTTTGAAAAAGCACTTCAGATTAGAGAGAAAATTTTTAGCCATAAAGATGAAGAGTATGCTATTAATTTGAAAATGTTAGCGCTGATAAGCTCACAACGCTTAGAATTTGATAAGGCGATTCAATATAGTATGGATTCTTTAGTCGCTGTAGAGGAGGCATTTGGAAAGGACCATCCTATGACTGCAAAGGCGTATTGTAACCTTGGCGATATACAAAGAGGTGCAGGGAGATATCGGGATGCTATGGAAAGTTATCAGGCTGCATGTGAAAAACGAATTCGTTTGATGGGAAGGGATTCTGTTGATTATTTGATTAGTCTAAGTAGTTTGGCGCAGGTACAGTATTTATGTGGTAAATATGAATCTGCTGCTGATAGCTGTACTTTTATAGACCGTATGCTTGAAAAAGAGGAATTTCGCCATGTATTGTCGTTCTGTGGAAATTGTGTTCTATCGGCTAGGGTACATGAAAAGCTAGAGGATTTCTATGCAGTAGAAAAAGAATACGATAGAGCTTTTGCGGTGATTGAGGAAGAAGAGATTTCACCTGATGAGAAGAGTGATTATTATCGTTTTGCAGCAGAATATTACCAGAAAAATCAGGAATTTGAAAAAGCTCTATCATACTGCAAGAACGCTGAAAAGGAAGCAGAGTCAGAAGAAAATCATCGAAGACTTCTGGAATTAAAGACAGAGATCCTTTCTCAGTTTCAAGGAGCAAAAGCAGCGTTGGATATGTTACGTGACTATAAAAGTGTACCTTTTCAAGACGAGGTGCTGTTTTGCCAGGGAAAAATGTTCCAAAAATTAGAGGATTATGCACAGGCTTCGACATTTTATGGAAAAGCAGAACGAGCAGGTTTTGAAAAAAAAGAGGAATTATATCGGTTGTGGGGTCAGGCACTGATAAAGACAAACCAGTTAACGCAGGCGGCAGAAAAGCTAAAACAGGCAAAAGAAATTTGGGAACAAAAAAATCTTTTAGAGACACCTCAGTATCGGTCCATCCTCAGAGACCTTTCTAAAGTTTATCTAGATCTTGGCAGTACGGAAAAAGCCATCGAATTACTAAGATATAGTTTTGTTTTGGAACGAAGAGATCCACAAAATGATGTGGATGAATATCGAAAACGAGTAATTGCTTTTGCTGATCTTCTAAGTCAGGAAGGCAGGTTGGAAGAGGCTGTTGAGTATTACAGTGAAGGGGCAATATTAACAAACCAGCTGTTTGGAGAAAAACAAGAATATTTGGAATTGATGGTTAAAACTGCAAAAACAGATGGGAAAATAGGGAGAAGAAAGGAGGCGCAGGCGATGTTTACAAAAGCTTGTGATATTTTGGAAACTTTAAAAGCGCCTCCGTGTGAGATTATACGAGTTCAAAAGCTGAGAGCAGACTTATGGTGGGAGGAAGAAGAGAAAAAAGCTTTTGATGAGTATAAAATCTTGTTAAGAAGGATGAAGGAAGAAAAAGTTCAGGATATTGGTCTGAAAAAGGAATTAGAAAGACAGCTTTCTTTGTATTTAAGTAAAAAGGGAAAATATATAGATCTTTTATGGCTGAAATTGGGTAAAAAAAGTTGACCGAAAAAAAGAGAGATATTTTTTCGAGGAGAAGGAAGAGATTTCAAGGAAAATCTATAAAATTCCCGTTAAAATTCATTGACAACAAATATGAGTTGTGATATCATATCAAAGTGTGTTTAGCCGCACGGAGGAGGTTTGAAATCCAAATAAGTTTTTGGTACCGTATCCGGCGAGTATATTGCGAGGAGGTGTACGTGTGTACGCAATTATTGAAACTGGTGGAAAGCAGTATAAAGTATCTGAAGGCGACGTTATTTTTGTAGAAAAATTAGGTGTTGCCGCTGGAGAAGAAGTGGTTTTTGACAAAGTTCTTGCAGTAGGTGACAATGAGATCTCTATTGGCGCTCCTTATGTAGCAGGCGCTAAAGTAAGTGGTTCTGTTATCGCTGAAGGTAAAGCAAAAAAGGTGATTGTATATAAATACAAACCAAAAAAAGGCTTCCACAAGAAAAAAGGTCACAGACAGCCATTTACTAAGGTTCAAATTAAAGCAATTGCAAAATAATTATGATAAATGTTACTGTTTATCGGAACAAAAATAAAAAAATCTGCGGAATGCGTGTGACAGGACATGCTGGTTATGCAGAAGAAGGCTCAGATATTGTCTGTTCTGCTGTTACAATATTGGTCATTAATACAGTGAATTGTATTGAGCGATTTTGTAAAGAACCGTTTCATTGTCAGACGGATGAAGTAAAAGGCGGATTTTTGGTTTGTGATTTTCCTGAACTGAGAAGGGGGAAAGAAAATCACGACGTGGATCTTTTATTGGAAACAATGGTCCATGGATTAAATGATATAAAACACGAGTATTGTAATTATATAACAATTACAGACAGGGAGGTGCAGTAAATGTTAAAGTTAAACCTTCAGTTTTTCGCACATAAAAAAGGTGTTGGTTCCACAAAGAACGGCCGTGACTCCAAATCTAAAAGACTTGGCGCAAAACGTGCTGACGGTCAGATTGTAAGAGCAGGAAACATCCTTTATACTCAGAGAGGAACAAAGATTCATCCAGGAATCAATGTTGGAATCGGCGGAAATGATTCCCTGTATGCTCTGATTGATGGACGCGTAAAATATGAAAGAGTCGGCAGAGATAAAAAGCAGGTTTCTGTTTATCCAGTGGAATTTGTTGAAGTAGAAGTGGAAGAAGAAATCGCAGAATAATGCTTAAAAGGTTTCAAATGATTTTCATTTGAAACCTTTTTTAGTCTTATTAAGAAATTTTCGTTCCAAGGGACGTAGAAAGGAAAAGAGGTGCTCTCATGTTCGTAGATCGTGTAAAAATTCATGTAAAGGGCGGTAACGGTGGCAATGGCGCGGTGTCCTTTTACAGGGCAAAATATGTTAGTCATGGCGGGCCTGATGGAGGTGACGGTGGAAAAGGCGGAGATGTCGTATTTTTGGGTGATGAAAGTATGAATACCCTGGTAGATTTTCGTTTTAAAAAAATGTATAAAGCAGAACCTGGTCAAGATGGTGGTAAGCGAAATTGTACAGGCAGGGATGGGGAAGACATTGTGATTAAAGTTCCTGTGGGTACAGTTGTCCGTGAAGTAAATTCGAATAAAATCATGGCC
Source organism: Clostridiales bacterium (assembly GCA_018364635.1). GTDB lineage: Bacteria > Bacillota > Clostridia > Lachnospirales > Anaerotignaceae > JAGZLR01. The sequence continues at coordinate 50,052 of JAGZLR010000004.1, forward strand.
GATATTACAGAGCAAGGGCAAAGAAAGGTTTTGGTCCGTGGCGGCAAAGGTGGCAAAGGAAATCAGCATTTTGCTACACCGACAAGACAGGCGCCACGCTATGCAGAAAAAGGACAGATTTCCAGAGAATATGATTTAGTACTAGAACTAAAGCTGATTGCCGATGTAGGTTTAATTGGTTTTCCTAATGTAGGAAAATCTACGCTTCTTTCGATGGTAACGAATGCGAATCCTAAAATAGCGAATTATCATTTTACCACATTATCTCCCAACTTAGGAGTTGTGAGGGGAAAAAATGGAAAAGACTTTGTGATGGCTGATATTCCAGGTTTGGTAGAGGGTGCAAGTCAAGGAGTAGGGCTTGGGCATGAATTTTTACGTCATGTAGAACGAACGAAGGTCTTTATTCACGTTGTAGATGCAGCTGGTTTGGAAGGTACTGATCCTATCGAAAGTGTTGAGAAAATCAATAAGGAATTGATGGACTATAATAAAGCGCTTCTGGATCGTCCTCAGGTTATCGCGGCAAATAAAACAGATCTGCCTGAGGCGGCAGAAAATGTAAGAAGGCTCAAGGAAAAATTTGAACCAATGGGATTTCAGGTTTTTCCAATTTCCGCAGCGACAAATACAGGTCTGAATGAATTGTTGGGGGAAGTAGCGGACCTTCTGCGGGATTATCCTGAAAATATTGTGTTCCAGGAGGACTTTGAAGAATATGAAGAAGTTCAAATCGATGAGGAACCATTTACAATAGAAGTATTTGATGGAAATATTTATGTAGTTACTGGAAAAGGAATTGAGAAGATGATGGGGTATACCAACCTTGATACTGAAAAAGGTTTTAATTTCTTCCAAAAATATTTGAGGGAAAAGGGCATTATTGCGGCATTGGAAGAAAAAGGTGTTAAGGATGGAGATACTGTCAGCATCTATGGATTTGACTTTGAATTCTTTCAATAATGTAAACTTTTTTACAATTGTATAAAAATAGTAAGAATAGCACAAAAATGTTATAAGTATACCTAAAAATGTTCCAAAGGGACTCTATTTTTCAATAAAAAGAGTCCTTTTTTGTCTTTTGAAAAAGTTACTTTTTTGTAAAATCATGGTTGCAAATAGGTTTTTAGTTAACGAACATAAAAATAATACCATGTTTGTACTGTGTTTTATTTTATAAAGACAAATACAAGAAAGGAATAGGTCATTCAAATGAAAGTAATGCAGCTGGAAGGTAACTATTATAACAAATATTAATCGAAAAATCCTATTGACAAATTACTGATGACAGGATTTTTTAATAGTATGCAGGAGCTTTTATGTAATATCAATTATGATACTATTTATGAAGCGGGATGCGGTGAGGGATATGTGACAAATTTTATTGCAAATTTAAATAAGAACGCAAAAATTTGTGCTTCAGATATATCAGATAAAAAAATACAGGAAGCATCGAAATTTGTTCCATCAGCCCAGTTTTCAGTTGAGTCAATTTATGATATCAGTCAAGCAGATGACTCATTTGATTTAGTCATAGCAAGTGAAGTGCTTGAACATTTGGAACAACCGGAGAAAGCATTAGATGAAATATTGCGTATTTCAAAAAAATATATCCTTGTCAGTGTACCAAATGAACCTATTTGGCGTGTATGTAATGTTTTAAGAGGAAAATATTGGAGAGATTTAGGGAATACTCCTGGACATATCCAACATTGGGGAAAGAAACAGTTTTGTAACATGGTAGGCAAACGATGTCAGATTTTAGAAGCTAAGGCTCCTTTCCCATGGACAATGCTTCTATGTGAAAAAAATAATGTGTAAGAGATATTTATGAGTTTTTATACAATATTTTGTATGAGAACTGAATAAAAGTTAATTTTTTCCTACATATTGACATGAAAAGACTGTCATTGATATAATAATCTAAACTTAGTTTAAGAATGATTTATATCTGGTCAATTAAGTTTTTTATTGAATAAGGAGGGTCAGATTCATGGCAATTTCAGCACAGGATATAAAGAGAGTCAAAAGTCAGGGGTTTCTCTTAAATAGAGGAACAGAGAAGTTTTCAGGCCGTGTCATTACTGTTAATGGTGTGTTGACTTCTGAGCAGATTGCAGCTGTCAGTGAAGCAGCAGCAAAGTATGGAGATGGCAAGGTTGCATTTACTTCCCGTTTGACTGTGGAAGTGCCTGGAATCTCTTTCGAAAATATTGAACTATTTCAGGAGTATATAGGAAAAACAGGGCTAGTGACAGGAGGTACAGGGGCTAAAGTTCGTCCGATAGTAGCTTGTAAAGGTACGACCTGTGTCTTTGGTCTTCATGACACTCAGGCAATGGCTGCGGAGATTCATGAAAGGTTTTTTGAAGGGTATAAAAATGTACCATTGCCACACAAATTTAAAATTGCAGTAGGGGGATGTCCAAATAACTGTGTAAAACCAGATTTAAATGATATTGGAATTGTTGGACAGCGTGTTCCTAAATTGAATACTGAAAAATGTAAAAAGTGTAAGAAATGTTTTGTAGCTCAGGAATGTCCTATGAATGCAGTAAGCACAGAAGGCTCCATTTCTTTCAACACAGACAAGTGCAATAACTGCGGACGATGCATTTTAAAATGTCCTTTTGGCGCAATGGAGGATTCAGAAGTTAAATACAAAATTTATGTAGGTGGACGATGGGGCAAAAGTGTGATCATTGGTAAGCCTCTGAAGACTTTGTTTACAAGACAGGAAGCCATATCTGCTATTGAAAAAGCAATTCTTTTGTACAAAAGTAAGGGAATTGCTGGGGAACGTTTTGGTCAGACGGTGGAACGCCTTGGCGTAGAGGAAGTAGAAAAAATGTTAATATCAGATCAGCTTTTACAGCGCAAAGAGGAAATATTAAGCATCGAGAAGTGAAAGTTTTTGTGCTATTGGTATTACATAAAAATCCGGTTTATTTCTATCAACCGGATTTTTTTCTTTTCAACGGAATAAAAATACACTATAATAAGAACATTGAGGGGGGATGGTTTGTGTTGGGTACAATTGTAAACGCCTGTGCTATACTGGTAGGTAGTCTGATTGGGAGCACTGTAAAAAAGGGAATAAAAAAAGAGTACCAAGAATGCCTGTTTACTGCTATGGGGCTGGCTGCTACAGGAATTGGAATTAATTCAATTGTCCAAAATATGCCCAAAAGTCAAGCCCCTGTTCTTTTTATTGTAAGTTTAGCTGTTGGGAGTTTGATGGGTACAATGCTGGATATCAATAAACGGTTTCAAGATCTGACAGAAAAGTATTCCAAAGGAAATTTAGGACAGGGTTTATCTATGGCAATTCTCCTTTTTTGTATTGGTACATTGTCAATTTTAGGCCCAATAGATAGTGCTCTCTCTAGAGACTATACACTACTATTTACAAATGCGGCGTTAGATTTTGTGACAAGCATGGTTCTTGCAAGCACTTATGGTATAGGTATTGCGATTGCTGCTCCAATCCTTTTTTGTTGGCAGGGTTTTATTTATCTAAGCGCAGGAGCGTTATCTGGTTTTTTGACAGAGGATTTAATGACGGAGATTTCCGTTATTGGCGGATTTTTGATTGCTAGTTCAGGAATCACCATTCTAAAAATGAAAGACTGTAAAACGTTAAATATGCTACCTTCTCTTTTTGTGCCTATGATTTGGTTTGGCCTAAAAGGAATGTTGGGAGTATAAGAAAGTTTACAGATTTCATTGATAATTCAAGTGAATCATGATATGATTAAAAAGAATATCCTATGATTGAGGAGTAGAAAGGATGTAGCTATATGCTTACAAGCAAACAGAGAGCATTTCTTCGCGGTATGGCGAATAATCTGGATACAATTTTTCACGTAGGCAAGGGCGGTGTAACGCCGGAACTGACCAAATCAATTGATGACGCTTTGGAAGCTAGGGAATTGATCAAAGCAAATATTTTGGATAACTGCCTGATGGAAACACGGGATGCAGCAGTGATGATTGCTGAGAGAACACATGCAGACGTTGTTCAGGTAATTGGAAATAAATTTGTACTTTTTAGGCAAAATAAGAAAAAACCGATGATTGAACTGCCGAGGTAAGTTGGATGAAAAAATACGCAGACCGGTTTGCCGGTCTGTTTTGTTTGGTCATGCCAGCATATATCTGACGAAGACAAGAATTCTATATTAAAGGGTGAACCGTAAGTATGAGTATTTTAGAAAAGATTTTTGGCAACTACAGCGATAAGGAAATTAAAAAGATCAGACCAATTGTGGAAAAGATCAATCAGTTGGAACCAGAAATAGAAAAACTGAGTGATGATGAGCTGAAGGCAAAAACAACGGAGTTTAAAGAAAGACTTTCTAAAGGTGAAACATTGGATCAACTGCTACCAGAAGCATACGCAGTTGTGCGAGAAGCCAGCAAACGTGTTCTTGGAATGCGGCATTTTGATGTGCAAATTATCGGAGGAATTGTTCTGCATCAGGGACGAATTGCTGAGATGAAAACAGGGGAAGGTAAAACTTTAGTTTGTACCCTTCCTGCTTACCTCAATGCTTTAGAAGGCAAGGGAGTACATGTTGTAACTGTTAACGATTACCTGGCAAATCGTGATGCTACAGAGATGGGAGCTGTTCATAACTTCTTAGGACTTACTGTAGGTGTTATCTTAAATCCGATGAAACCAGATGCAAGAAGAGAAGCTTATGCTTGTGATATCACATATGGAACAAATAATGAATTTGGTTTCGATTATTTAAGAGACAACATGGTTACAAAAAAAGAAGATATGGTGCAAAGAGATTTGCATTATACAATTATTGACGAAGTTGACTCTGTATTGATTGACGAAGCAAGAACACCATTAATTATTTCTGGTATGGGAGGGCAGTCTAACGCTTTATACCAGATTGCTGATATGTTTGTGAAAGGGTTAAAAAAAGGCCGGATTCTCAATGAAGATGAAGCTTTAAATGTACTGACAAAGGAAGAACTAAAAGAGGAAGGCGATTATGTAGTCGATGAGAAGGCTAAAACTGTTAGTTTGACTCAGGAAGGTGTTCATAAGGCGGAACGTTTCTTTAAATTGGAGAATCTTTCAGATCCTGAAAATATGGAGATCCTGCATTTTATTAACAATGCTTTAAAGGCAAACTATAATATGCATTTGGATCAAGATTATGTTGTGCAGAACAACGAGGTCATGATTGTAGACGAATTTACAGGACGTTTAATGCCTGGTAGACGTTACTCTGATGGTCTTCATCAGGCGATTGAAGCGAAGGAGAACGTAAAAGTAAATAAAGAAAATCGTACTTTGGCAACAATTACATTCCAGAACTTTTTCAATAAGTATGCAAAAAAAGCTGGTATGACGGGTACTGCACAGACAGAAGAAGCAGAATTTAGAAATATTTATGGGATGGATGTTGTGGTAATTCCAACAAATAAGCCTGTCATTCGTAAGGATCATGCAGATGTAGTATATCGTTCAGAGGCAGCTAAATTTCGTGCTGTTGTAAGGGATATTAAAGAATCTTATGAGAAAAAGCAACCAGTGCTTGTAGGAACAGTTACAATTGAAAATTCAGAGAAGCTGAGTAAATTGTTAAAGCAAGAGGGGATTCCTCATCAGGTATTAAATGCTAAATATCATGAAAAAGAGGCACAGATTGTTGCTTTAGCAGGACAGAAAGGTGCAATTACAATTGCGACTAATATGGCAGGCCGTGGTACAGATATTAAACTAGAAGAAGGCGTGCCTGAATTAGGCGGTTTAAAGATTATTGGTACAGAGCGTCATGAGTCTAGAAGAATTGATAATCAGTTGAGAGGTCGTTCTGGCCGTCAGGGAGACCCAGGGGAATCGAGATTCTATATCTCTTTGGAAGACAATTTGATGCGTTTATTTGGTTCGGAAAAGACGATGAAGTTGATTGACGCTATGGGACTTGACGAGGACGAACCAATTACACACAGTATGTTGACAAAAGCAATTGAAAATGCACAGAAAAAGGTGGAGGGTAATAACTTCGCTGCAAGAAAGCATCTTTTGGAATATGATCAGGTTATGAATGATCAGAGAGAAATTATTTACAGCGAGAGAAAAAGAGTGCTGATGGGTGAAAATCTAAGAGATAGCATCCTAGGCATGATTGGTGATGTTGTGCATAATGCGGTAGAAAGACATATGGGCGAAATTCAGTTTGCAGAAGATTGGGATATGAAAGCATTTAGTGAATACATCAATGATATTTTCCCAATTGGCTATATCTCTATTCCTGAAGAAAAAATGAAAGATCTGACCAAGGAAAAATTTGAGGAAGATATGGTAAAAATCTGTACTAAGTTTTATGAATTTAAGGAAAAAGAGATTGGCGACGATGAAAAAATGAGAGATCTGGAACGCGCTGTACTCCTAAGAGTGATCGATCAAAAATGGATGGATCATATCGATGATATGGACCAGATGCGTCAAGGAATTGGTCTGCATGCCTATGCGCAGAGAGATCCTCTCATTGAGTATAAATATATCAGCAGTGATATGTTTAATGAGATGAGTGCAAATATTCAAAAAGATACATTAAAGACGTTAGCCCATATCCGTTTATTAAATCCAGATGAAATGGTGCGTAAACCAAACGCACAAATTGTTATTCAGCCCAAAGATGCGCCAAAGGATGGAGTAACAGCAGAAAAACCACAGCAATAACAATGTCAATTTGCGATTGTCTACTTAGTGATATCGCAGTGATCATACTATTTTTAAGGAGTTGATAATTTTATGTTCGAGTTAGAACAAATCGGTCTTGAGCTTAGCGCTTATGACGAAAAATTAAAGGAAATGGGGGCTTTACTTTGACGTCGCTGGCGCAAAGGAAAAGATCTCAGAATTAGAAGAAATTTCAGGCGATCCAGAGTTTTGGAATGATATGGCAAAAAGTAAGTCTGTAATGCAGCAATTGGCAGGGCTGAAAAATAAAGTTGCCGATTATGAGTCTCTGGTTGCAAAATATGAAGATATCTATGTTTTAATCGAGATGGGAAAAGAGGAGGATGACCCTGAACTTCTGGATGAGGCAAAGGGATTAGTAGATGAATTTAAGCAAGGGTATGACGCTTTGCGGATTTCTACGCTTTTAGATGGGGAATATGACAGAAATAATGCAATTATAACGCTGCATGCAGGTGAAGGCGGAACAGAGGCCTGTGATTGGGTTAGTATGCTGTTTCGTATGTATACTCGTTGGGCTGAGAAAAGAGGATTTCAGGTGGAGACACTGGATTATTTACCAGGAGATGAAGCGGGTGTGAAATCTGTGACATTCCAGTTTAATGGGGAAAATGCCTACGGGTATATGAAATCTGAAAAAGGTGTTCATCGTTTGGTGCGTGTATCTCCGTTTGATTCTTCTGGAAGAAGACATACATCATTTGCTTCCTGTGATGTTATGCCTGAAATTGAAGATGATACTACTATTGAAATTAATCCAGACGATATTCGTGTGGATACGTATCGTTCCAGTGGCGCTGGCGGTCAGCATATCAATAAAACTTCTTCTGCAATTCGTATCACTCATTTCCCTACAGGAATTGTAGTGCAATGTCAGGATGAGAGAAGCCAATTCAGCAACAAAGATCGGGCAATGCGCATGCTCAAAAGTAAGCTTCTTGAACTTAAAATCGAAGAGCAGATGGCAAAATTGGCAGAAATCCGTGGTGAAGTAAAAGAAAACGGTTGGGGAAGCCAGATCAGATCTTATGTGTTTATGCCTTATACAATGGTAAAAGACCACAGGACTGGAGAAGAGACGGGAAATGTCAATGCTGTTATGGACGGCCAGATTGATAATTTTATCAATGCCTATTTAAGCTGGATACACAATTGATGATGTTATCCCCGAGGAGAAATCTTCGGGGATGTTTTTATGCACAAAGAAGGCTTTTGACAAAAATGATCTTTGAATAGTCTAAAGTGATATTTTTAAAAGTTGCCATAAACAAAGGTTATGATAAAAGTGTAGACCAGAAGAGTGTCCCAATATTCGATGATTAGGAAGGATATGAGGAGATGACAGAACTTATTATTACCAAGCAGGAAGAGAATCAGCGTCTTGATAAATTTTTGATGAAGTATATGAACAAAGCACCAAAATCGTTTGTTTATAAAATGCTGCGAAAAAAGAGAATTAAATATAATAAGAAAAAGGCTGAAGGCAATGAAATCCTTTGCAGTGGAGATGTGATTCAGCTATATTTGGCAGAAGAAACAGTAGATAATTTCCAGGAAGAGAAAAAAATAGTGGAGGTAAGACGACAATTTGGTATTGTTTATGAAGATGATAATCTTTTGGCGGTTATGAAGCCTGCGGGGGTTTTAACGCATCCTGAGCGAGCAGAGGATCGTAATACATTAATAGATCAAATTCTTTTTTATCTGAAAGAAAAAGGAGAATACGCTGGTGGAAGGACATCCTTTACACCAGCGGTATGTAATCGTTTAGACCGTAATACCAGTGGTATTATTTTATCTGGTAAGAATCTAATGGCTGTACAGGAATTAAACAGAATAATCCGAGAAAGAGAAATAAAAAAGTTATATGTGACGGTAGTGAAAGGTGTTATCATTAAGCCACAAGAGCTTAGAGGATATTGGATAAAAGATGAGGACAATAATCTGGTAAAAATAACATCTGACCAGTTGGAAGAAACTTGTGCTATTCTTACTAGGCTTCGACCACTTTCAAATAATGGGGCATATACGTTATTGGAAATAGAACTGGTAACAGGTAAAAGCCATCAAATCAGAGCGCATTTAGCGTCTATTGGACATCCGATTGTTGGGGACAGAAAGTATGGAGACATAGAAACAAACAAGTTTTTCAAAACAAAATTTGGCTTGTCTCATCAGTTTTTACATGCTTACCAAATTATTTGGCAAAATTCTGACGGAGCTCTGTCTTATATGAACGGAAAGACTCTTTCTGCAAAATTGCCAAAAGCTCTTGATGACATGATTCAACAACTATTTTCGTATTTTTTGTAGCCAAATACAGCAGACTATGATAAAATAGATACAATAAGTAAATGGAGGCAGAAAAAGATGAAGGCGATTATTTTAGTAGCCGGTTATGCGACAAGATTATATCCTCTGACGCTAAATAGACCAAAAGCTTTATTGGATATTGGCGGGAAGCCAATTATAGATTATATTGTGGACCAGATCAATACAATTGATGCGGTAGATGAAATCTATGTTGTGAGTAATCATAAATTTGCCGACCAGTTTTATCAATGGGCTGAAAGCAGAAAAAAAGGTATAGTAATTACGGTAATTGATGATGGCACCACTTCAGAAGAAAATCGTCGGGGGGCTATTGGTGATATTCTCTATACCATTGAGCAGAAGAGTATCAACGATGAATTGATGGTAATTGCAGGGGATACATTTTTTACCTACAGTTTGAAAGATTATTATGATTTTTATAAAGAAAAGAATAGGGATTGTGTCTGTGTCAAAATTGTAAATGATATGGAACTGATTAAACAGTATGGTGTGGCTCAAATGGATGAAGATGGTAAGATTCTTGATATTGAGGAAAAGCCTCAAAAACCCAAAGCTAATACCGCTGTGTTTGCTACCTATATCTATAAAAAAGATACAGTGCCGCTTTTTCAGCAGTATATCGATGAAGGCAATAAGCCTGATGCACCAGGGTATTTTTTGGAGTGGCTATACAGTAGAAAAGAAGTGTATGGTTACACTTTTGATGCGGAGTGTTATGATATAGGAACACCACAAAGTTATGCCCAGGTCTGCGCAAAATATGATAAACGATAAAAAATCTCCCTTGGAAAGGGAGATTTTTTATGCACAGAAAAGGTTTTGTGTTCTGTGGATAAATGGAATAAAGATTTTTAGTGTGTTTATTTTTTTACAGATACTATATATGGTGTAGAACAAATTCTTTTGTTATTTTTCCTTGAAATGTATCGGGATTTTGAACAAAGATAAAAATAAAGAACCCAAGAAAATCAAGGAATTTCAAGGGCTCTCAAAAAAAGTGACGAAAGAAACAGTAGAAAAATGCTTTACAATTTTATCGAAAACTGTTGATAAAAATCTGTAGATAACTATGTGGATAAAGTGGATAACTATGCTTTAACTAAGTTTTCTCCTATAAGATAAACATCTCCGGCACCCATAGTTATCAACAAGTCTCCAGGATGACAGTGTTCGGTACAGTAAGACTCAATTTCGGTAAAATTGCTGAGGTAGATGGCGTCTTTTCCAGTTGATTTAATACCATCTGCAACATCCTGACCGCTGATTTCACCAGTATCTTTTTCACGAGCGGCAAAGATTGGACCAATAATGATATGATCCGCATCCTGAAAAGCAGTGCAGAAATCGTTTAACAAAAACTTGGTTCTGGAATATGTGTGTGGCTGAAAAACTACCCATAAATCTTCATGTTTGGAGCTTTTTGCAGCTTTTAATGTTGCCTTTATCTCTGTTGGGTGGTGTGCGTAGTCGTCCACAACAGTCACACCATTAAAATTTCCTTTGAGCTGAAACCGTCTCTCAGCGCCATGAAAGGCATGAAGTCCTTGAACAATAGCTGCTGTTGGAAGATGGAAAGCATAGGCTGCTGCATAGGCTGCAAGGGCGTTGGAAACGTTGTGGTCTCCAGGTACACTTAATTGGATATGAGCCAAGTTTTCTTGGTGGTAATATACATCAAAGCTATATCTGCCTAAATCGTCATGACAAACATTGTGTGCTGTCCAATCTGCCTTTGGATTTGTTCCGCTTACTGTCCAAATATGACATTGTAAGCCTTTTAAAATTGTATCGATTTCAGGAATGTCTAAGTTGATAACAACAGTCCCATCAGCAGGAACTTTAGAGGCAAATTTATGGAACGACTGACGGATTTGCTGGATATCTTTAAAGTAATCCAAATGATCAGCTTCTACATTTAATATCACTGCTACATAAGGGTCAAATTTTAGAAAGCTATCAAAATATTCACAAGCTTCTGCTATAAAATATTCTGATGATCCGATTCGGATATTTCCGCCTATAGAGGATAAATTACCTCCAATTTGAATTGTAGGATCTGTATCTGCAGCAAGAAGTATTTCAGAAATCATAGATGTTGTAGTCGTCTTTCCGTGTGTACCACTGACTGCGATGGCTTTTGGATAACACCGCATAATTTCTCCTAAAAGCTCAGCTCTGTCAATGGTCTCGATACCTTTTTCTTTCGCCGAGATAATTTCTGGATTGGAAGGTTTAATTGCTGCTGTGTAAATTACAAGATCAATATCATCTGTGATATTTTCAGCTTTGTGTCCTATATAAATTGTAGTACCAATACTTTTTAAATGCTCTGTTGTGGCAGAGGCCTTCATATCGGAACCTGAAACTTTTTTTCCGTTATGGAGAAGAATTTCTGCCAAGCCAGACATACTGACACCGCCGATACCAATAAAATAGACATGCTGATATGAGGTTTTAAGACTGTTTTTCATATAAACGCTCCTGTCTTAAATTTTAATTATAAAATAAATTTATTTTAAAGATTATAGTATCATGATAATTAATAAATTATACTACAGTGAAAAGTTAAAGTCTATACATTTTAAATGTCAGAAAAAAATCTGACGTAATTTGCAGTAAGAATTGTTGAAAAATATCAACAGTTGTATATGCGTAGAGGAAAAAGGAATGTATCTTTCAGCAATTCTAATAATATATAAGGAAAGGTAAATGCAGCTTGTTTTTGATAAATGGATATTTGGTATACAATTATTGAAAAAAAATGTATTTTTTTGTAACTATTTTTAAAACACTGGAATTCTATTGAAAAAACATCATGTATTATGTTATTATAAAAATATAATTTTTTTGTTTTTTAATCACATTGCCTAAAAGAGTTTATGCCCTGCGTCATCATTGCGGGTATTCATAGAGGGGGTTTGACTTTTATGCCAAAGAAAGAAATGATTGCGATGCTGTTGGCTGGTGGACAGGGGAGCAGATTAGGGATACTTACAAAAAATGTGGCAAAACCGGCAGTTGCATTTGGTGGGAAATACAGGATTATTGACTTTCCGTTAAGCAACTGTATTAATTCAGGTGTTGATACTGTAGGGGTTTTGACACAATATCAGCCATTGAGACTGAATCGACATATTGGAATTGGCATTCCTTGGGATTTGGACAAAAAAAATGGAGGCGTTACGATTCTTGCTCCACATTCAAAGAGTGGAGATCAAGGAGAATGGTTTATGGGAACCGCAAATGCGATTTATCAAAATATAGACTATATCGATGGAAATGATCCTGAGTTTGTATTGATTCTTTCAGGGGATCATATCTATAAAATGGATTATTCTAAGATGCTAGAATTCCATAAACAAAATCGTTGTGCAGCTACAATAGCGGTGATGGAGGTTCCTTTAAAAGACGCAAATAGATTTGGTATTATGAATACAGAGAAAGATGATAAAATTTATGAATTTGAGGAGAAGCCGGCAAACCCTAAAAGTAATTTAGCCAGTATGGGAATTTATATTTTTACATGGGATCGTTTGAGAGATGCGTTAATTGTTGATAGTAAAATTCATCCAGATAGCGATTTTGGTAAACATATTATTCCTTTAATGCTTGAAGAGGGACAAAGTATTTATGCCTATCGGTTTAAAGACTATTGGAAGGATGTGGGAACCCTTGAGTCCTATTGGCAAGCGAATATGGAATTAGTACAAACAGTTCCTGCATTTAATTTATATGAAGATTTTTGGAAGATTTATACAAATTTAGACCACCAGCCACCACAATATACTGGAATGGAAGCGAAGGTATGTTCCAGCATTGCATCTGAGGGCAGTGAGATTTATGGAGAAGTGTATAATTCTGTTTTAGGCCCCGATGTAATTATAGGAAAAGGTTCTGTTATTCGGGATTCCATTATTATGAGCGGTACTGTTATTGGGGAAAACTGTATGTTAGATAGGGTTATTATAGATGAACAAAGCCAAATTGGAAATGAGGTGAGGATAGGGAGTGGCGAAAATATTGCCAATGAGATGAAGCCAAAAATTTATAATACAGGCATTACTGTCATTGGGGAGAAATCTGTAGTTCCAGATAAGGTAGAAATCGGCAAAAATTGTGTTGTCTATGGTCGCACAACTTTTGAAGACTATCCGGAGGGCAGATTAGAGAGTGGAAAGTCTGCAATCATCGAGGGGGCATCTTTATGAAATCTATTGGAATTATTTTAGCAGGCGGCAACAGCGAAATGCGTCTGGGGGATTTGACGTTTACAAGAGCTGCAGCAGCGATGCCGGTAGGGAGCTGCTATCGGGCAATTGACTTTGCTCTGACAAATATGTCAAAGGGCGGAATTACAAAAGTCGCTGTTATGACACAGTTTAATTCGAGAAGCCTCCATGATCATATGATGAGTTCTAAATGGTGGGATTTCGGAAGAAAACAGGGCGGTTTGTATATTTTTACGCCATTTTTAACACAGGATAGTTCCTATTGGTTTCGTGGAACGGCGGATGCTATTTACCAAAATATTTCCTTTTTGAAAAAAAGTAACGAAAAGTACGTAATTATTTCTTCAGGTGATGCAATTTACAAAATGAATTTCAGAGAAGTACTAGAATTCCATAAAGAAAAAAAAGCTGATGTTACAGTGGTATGTAAAGATATGGCGGGTAAAGATCTGTCAAGGTTTGGTATCCTAAAGCTTGATGAAAATAAAAGGATTAGGGAATTTATAGAAAAGCCAGCAGATCCACAAAGTTCATTAGCTTCTTTAGGGATTTATGTCATATCAAGAGAACTTTTAATCAATTTGCTAGAAGAGGTTGTTCCTCAGGGGAATTATAATTTGGTCAATGAAATGCTTGTAAAAAGGCTGAATATGTTCCAGATGTATGGTTATGAATTTCATGGATACTGGTCGAATATCGGAGCTAGTATTATGGATTATTATAGTACCAATATGGATTTTCTGAATAAGGAAATTAGAGATATTTTTACAAGGCAGGAACCGTATATTGAGACAAAGCCGAAGGATCAGGCGCCGGTGAAATTTAATTTTAAAGCTGAGGTAAGAGATGCTATTTGCGGTACAGGAACAATTGTCAATGGTCAGGTGGAACATTCTGTATTGTTTCGAAGAGTTTATTCTGGAGAAAATTCGAAAATTAAAGATTCTATTGTTATGGAAGGCTGCTATATTGGCAATAACTGTGTAGTAGAAAACGCAATTTTGGACAAAGAGGTAATTCTGTCAGATGGAAAACAGGTGATTGGGCAGCCTGGGGCACCTGTAGTAGTGAAGAAAAACACTGTAATTTAATCATAAGTGTTTTTAAAAATGCAAAGGGGAAAGGAATTGAGGACTTATGGAGATTACTGATGTAAGAGTAAGGAAAATAAACAAAGAGGGAAAAATGAAAGCGGTGGTGTCAGTTACCTTTGATAATGAATTTGTAGTACATGATATTAAAGTTATTGAAAAAGATGAGGAACTTTTTATTGCAATGCCAAGTAGAAAGACAGCAGATGGTGAGTTTAGAGATATTGCCCATCCAATCAATGCATCTGCAAGGGAAAAAATACAAAAACTGGTATTAGAAAAATATGAGACAATGCTGGCGGAAGATAGCGTTGGAGACGAGGTTGAATGATTATGGGGCGTTTTGCAAAAGCAAAACGCCTTTTTATATTAATTGAAAAATTTGAAACGTAATTTTGCACAAACTGAGTAAGAATATAAAATGAAATTTGGTGTTTTTAATATTGAAAAATCAATATTACCATGAGACAATAAAATATAAAGGATAAATTTTTGAAGGAGATATTATATGAATAAATTAAGGGCAATAATTTTGGCAGCTGGGGAAGGAACAAGAATGAGATCAAAAACGTCTAAAGTGCTTCATTCTATTTTAAACCGGCCTATGATTCATTATGTACTAGATGCGGCAAAGCAAAGTGGCGCTGAAAAAACTTGCATTGTCATCGGCCACAAAGGGGAAGAAGTGCGCAAAAGTATAGAGCAAGAAAATGTTGAATTTGTGGTGCAGCAGGAACGTTTGGGAACAGGACACGCAGTGATGATGGCAAAAGGTTTTATCACTGAAGACAGCGATATTTTGGTGCTTTATGGAGATACACCACTGATTCAGGGAGATACGCTTAAAAAATTGGTCGAATTTCATAGAAAAAATGAAAATAGTGTATCTATTATTTCTGCGAAAATAGCAGAACCGACTGGCTATGGCCGCATTATCAGAGATGAAAAAGGAAGTTTTATGAAAAATGTAGAACACAAAGACGCGACGGAGGAAGAACGAAAGATATGTGAAGTCAATACAGGTGTTTACTGTTTTCGGGGAAAAAGCCTCCTGAGCGCATTAGGACAATTAAAAAACGATAATATACAAAAAGAATATTATCTCCCAGACACGCTGCAAATTATTTTAAAGGGTGGCGAGAAGGTTGATGCTATGTTGGCGGAGGATGTGACAGAATTTTTTGGCATCAACTCTAGGGTACAGTTGGCTCAGGCGACAGAATTGATGAAAAATAGAATCAATAAATATTGGATGGAACAAGGGGTTACATTGATTGATCCGTCTCAGACTTATATTTCGCCTCAAGTTCAGATTGGAATGGATACAATTCTCTATCCAGGTACTATTTTAGAAGGTAAAACTGTGATAGGAGAAGGCTGTATGATTGGTCCAAATACACGGGTAAGCGATGGCGTATTGGGCTGTGGAGTAACAGCAAAATATTCAACAATTATGGAATCCTCTATAGGGGATCGAACGACAGTAGGACCATATGCGTATATCAGGCCAAATTGTAGCGTAGGAGAAGATGTGCGTTTAGGAGATTTTGTAGAGGTTAAAAATTCTAAGATTGGCAATGGAACAAAGGTATCCCATTTGACTTACATTGGTGATTCTGATGTGGGATGTGGAATCAATTTTGGCTGTGGTACAGTGACCGTAAATTATGATGGAAAAAAGAAATATAGAACAGTGATTGAAGACAATGCGTTTATTGGTTGTAATACAAATTTAATTGCACCTGTGACAGTTGGGAAAAGTGCTTATATTGCCGCTGGTTCTACGATTACAAAGGATATTCCTTCTGAGAGTCTTGCTGTTGCTAGAAGTCGTCAGGAAAATATTAAGGGATGGACAAAACGTAAATAAAAGATATATTTGTCTTTTTCTGTTGAAAATTATAATTATCTGATGTAACATAAGATTGGAAGTATAGTTGCCAATCCAAGGTATACAATCATTTAGGAGGAAAAGTGAATTATGATGAGCAATATCAAAATTTTCGCTTGTAATTCCAATGTGGAGCTTGCAAATGAAATTGCTAAAAATCTTGGTCTGACATTAGGACAGGCAGAAGTCACTCATTTTAGCGATGGTGAGGTTTCAATCAAGATTAATGAAACAATTCGTGGAGCTGATGTCTATATTATTCAGTCCACCTCTGCTCCGGTCAATGATAATTTGATGGAGCTACTGATTATGATTGATGCAATGAAAAGAGCTTCTGCAGAAAGAATCACTGCTGTTATTCCATATTATGGATATGCAAGACAAGATCGTAAGGCAAGAGCGAGAGATCCAATCAGTGCAAAGCTAGTGGCAAATATTTTGACCGCTGCAGGCGCAGATAGAGTGCTTACAATGGATCTGCATTGTGCGCAGATTCAAGGATTCTTTGATATTCCTGTAGACCATTTATTAGGAGTTCCGCTTTTGAGCAATTATTACAGAATGAAATATGGGGAAGGATTAAAGGATTTTATTGCAGTTTCTCCAGACTTAGGTAGTGTCGGCAGAACAAGAGCTTTTGCTACAAAAATGGATATTCCTTTGGCGATTATTGATAAAAGAAGGCCAAAGGCAAATGTCAGTGAAATTATGAACATTATTGGTGATGTAGCGGACAAGAGAGTCATAATTGTTGATGATATGATTGATACAGCCGGTACAATTACTAATGCTGCAAGTGCATTAAAAGAACGAGGCGCTATAGAAGTAAATGCATGTTGTACGCATCCGGTGTTATCAGGTCCTGCCATTGAAAGGATTGAAAAGTCTGCAATCGATGAACTGGTAGTGTTAGATACAATCAAACTGCCTGAGGAAAAGAGATTACCAAAAATAAAAGTACTTTCTGTTTCAAGCATTTTTGCAGATGCCATTGGACGTATTCATGATGGCCTTTCTGTCTCTAAATTATTTGATTAAAAAAAAACCGTTTTGGGATTCCAAAACGGTTTTTTTAATCGGAGTAGGATTTTTTTACAAGGGAATTTAGCTGTGGGCCTAAGATAGCGGCAATTAGTATCTTGATGAAATCTCCTGGAATAAATGGCAGTACACCAGCAGTGCAGGAGGTCCATAGATCCATATGAGCGGACAATGAGAGCCATAAGGTGCCAAAAAAATAACAGATCAACGTGCCAAGTATCATGGCAAAGATACTTGGATATAGTTTTCCTTTCGATTGCTCAATCCATTTGCCCGAGAGGATGCAAAGAAAGAAAAAACCAATGATATAACCCCCAGTAGGGCCTAGAAGTTTTCCAGGACCTCCGGAAAATCCTGAGAATACAGGAAGTCCGACAAGCCCAAGCAATACGTAGATAAGATAACTGAGAGTCCCTTGTTTGGCTCCTAAGAGATAGAGAGAAAAATAAATGACTAAATTAGTCAAAGAGATTGGCACAGGACCAATAGGTAAGGATAATGGCCCTAATATGCATAAAATAGCAGAATTTAGGCCGATAATAACCATGGAACGAATCTTTGTGTGCTGCATATAAATTCCTCCTATAAATGAAAACCTAATTGACGAATAAGATTTACGTCTTTTTGAATATTTGTACCATGTGTTGTAAGCATATCTCCGGTAATCGCTGCATTGGCGCCTGATTGAAAAAGAAATTTTCCGTGGTCATTCCATTGCGCTCGCCCGGCAGCAATACGAATATATGCAGTCGGATTAAGAAAGCGAAAAATGACAAAGGTACGAAGAATATCATTTTTTGTGAGGGAAGGTAGTTTTGAGAAAGCTGTATTCCTGATTGGAATCAAGACATTGATAGGGATTGACTGAATGTTTAATTCTGCTAATGCCAGGGCAAGATCAATTCGGTCCTGCCACGATTCCCCCATACCAATAATTCCGCCAGAACAAACAGATAGTCCTAATGTTTGGGCATCTTGGATGACTTTGAGTTTCTCATCATAGGTGTGGGTTGTGCAGATATGGGGAAAGAAGTTTTTTGATGTTTCCAGATTCATATGGTACCTTGTCATACCTGCATTTTGTAAGGTCTTTAATTCATCTTGAGACAACAATCCATGGGATCCGCATAGTGGGATAGGATAGGCTTTTTTTAACGCTTGGTAGACAGAAACTGCATGGAAGAGATCTGTTTTTGTTAATTTTTTTCCAGAGGTAACGATAGCATAGTGGTGAATTCCTGATAGATGTACTTCTCTTAAATCTCGCAAAAAAATGTCCTTAGGCAAAAATGGATAAGCTTCTTCTGTTGTTGAATGATAAACAGACTGTACACAAAATTTGCAATCCTCACTACAATTTCCTTTTCGTCCATTGATAATTGTGCAAAGATCTATTTGATTTTTGCAAAAATGCCTGCGTAGTCGGTCAGCATCCCTGGATAAAAGATGAATGTCTGTAGTGAGCAAAAAGCTCAAATCATCTTTTGCAGATAGTCTTTTTCCTTTTATTATTTGGTCAGTGATGTCCATTTCAAGCTCCTTTCTTCTCTTTGCGTTTAGTATAGGATGAAAGAATAAAATTGTCAATCATTATTTTTATATGGTTAACAATTGGCTTTGGAATAAAGAATTGGTAAAATTGCTGAATAGATAGGAGAAAACACAACAATTTGCCCTTACAAGTCTTATTTTTATATCTTAGATCAGCTGATTGAAGAGGGAGACAGGGAACATCTATTAAAAATATGGTTGTCATTTGGGCTTTTCATTATAATCTACACAAAATAAATAAAATTGATAAAAAAATATTGAGATTTTTGCGAAAAATACTATAATTTAGAAGAGGATATTATAAGAAGTTAAATTTATTCTATGTCTAAGGCTGCGGATTGACAAGATAGGATTCAGGAGAGGAAGGTGAAAAACATGGGAGATTTAGCAGAAAAATTGTTGGAAGAGCTGGAATGCGAGACAGTTTTTACAATTCCTGTGTTTGGTGGTATTCATATTGATGAGGCGACAGTAGTTTCTTGGATAATTATGGCTGTGGTCACTTTGTTAAGTATTTGTCTGGTGCGTGGGTTTCGTGTACATAATCCAGGACGGATACAGCAGGCAATTGAAGCTTTTGTGAGTTTTATGCAGGATATGTTTCACGGCATGCTTGGAAAAGAGGGACAGCCTTACGTCACTTATATGTGTGTGGTGCTGATTTATATTGGTATATCAAATGTCATTGGCATCTTTGGTATGAAGCCACCGACGAAGGACTTAAATGTCACAGTTGGCTTATCACTAATGAGTATTATTTTAATTGAGTATGCGGGTATGAAAAAGAAAGGACTGAAGAAATGGGCAAAGGGGGTTGTTGAACCTGTACCAGTTGTTGCGCCTCTTAATTTATTGGAAATTTTTATTCGGCCGCTTTCTTTATGTATGCGTCTTTTTGGAAACGTTCTTGGTGCTTTTGTCGTTATGGAGTTAGTGAAAACAATTTTGCCGGTAGGGCTTCCGATTCCATTTAGTATGTATTTTGATATATTCGATGGACTGATTCAAGCGTATGTATTTGTATTCCTTACGTCTTTGTTTATCAAAGAGGCTTTGGATTGATTTAAATTAGGAAAATAGGGAAAAGGAGAGATTAGATTATGGAAACATTAATAGCAGTTGGAGCAGGTATCGCAGTATTAACAGGTATTGGAGCAGGTATTGGTATTGGCATTGCCACAAGCAAAGCTGTAGAGGCAATTGCGCGGCAGCCGGAGGCAGAAGGTAAAATCAGTAAAGTATTACTTTTGGGTTGTGCTTTGGCGGAAGCAACGGCGATCTATGGTTTTGTTATTGCCCTCATGATTATTATGTTTTTAAAGTAAGAGGAGGCGGACGGCTGATATGCTGAGACTGGATTGGAACTTACTGTTTACAATGATTGACTTAGTTATTTTTTATTTCCTGTTAAAAAAGTTTTTATTTAAGCCTGTCAATGCAATTATGCAGAAAAGACAGGACGAATTAAATGAAAAGTTTTCTCAGGTAGCTGATATGGAAAAAGAAGCAAAGGAGCTAAAAAATAAATATGAGAGTGATCTGAGAAAACTAGAAGAAGAAAAAGCTAAAATTATTTTTGATGCAAAAACGACTGCCAGAAATGAGTATGCACGTATTATAAAAAGTGCAGATAAGCGAGCAGAAGACATTGTTACAGAAGCTCAGAAAATTGCTGATGCTGAAAAACAGCGGACATTGCAGAGCATGGAGGCTGACATCACAGGCCTTGCGGTAGCAGCAGCGGCGAAAATTCTTGGGGATAAGACGACATCTTCAAGCAACAAGGCTCTTTATGATGAATTTTTAACTAGAGCGGGTGAGACAAAGTGAAAAAGTTAGCGGTAGATTATGCAAAAAAGATCCTAAATCTTGGAATTCAAGAGGATGCTGTTGAGGAGACCGAGAAAGTATTTGATACTGTGCCTCAACTAAGACAAGAGATGTCTGACCCTACATTTTCTATTATCAATAAACATATTGTAATAGATAAAATATTCCCAGAGTCTATTCGAGATATTTTAAAGATTCTTTGTGACAACGGAGATATAGGGCTACTGGATGATATTATCAAGGCTTATGGGGAACTCAAACGGCGGGAAGAGCGAAATGCAGATGCAACACTTTTTTATGTTGTGCCTCCTACAGAGGAACAGTTAATTGGGATTAGACAATTTTTGGAGAAAAAAATGGGCCGCCCAGTGGAAAATATCCGATTGATTGAGGATAAAGACTTAATTGGCGGTTTCATCATTCACGTTGGAGACAGGGAGTATGACTGGAGCAACAGAGGTAGACTATACCAACTGGCACAAAAATTGACAGATGCACGAGCAGAAAAAGATAGTACAGAAAATATAATCTCAATTTTAAAAAGTGAAATAGAAAATTTTGATCTGGAAGTAAAAAATAAAGAAGTAGGTTATGTGAAATGGGTAGGCGATGGCATTGCTAGAATCAGCGGCATCGACCATGCAATGTATGGTGAGATTGTCATGTTTGATAGTGGTGTCAAAGCTATGGTGCAGGATATCAAACGGAATGAAATTGGATGTATCTTATTTGGTACAGAAGAGACATTGACACAGGGAATGCGTGTTGTGAGAACTGGAAAAAGAGCAGGTGTTCCTGTTGGAGATGGATTTAAGGGCAGGGTTGTTGACGCCCTTGGAAGTCCGATTGACGGTTTAGGAGATATTGAGGCCGCCGCTTATCGACCGATTGAGTATAAAGCACCTGGAATTACGGAGCGAAAAAAGGTAAGTGAACCGCTGGAGACAGGAATACTAGCCATTGATTCTATGTTCCCTATTGGACGGGGGCAGAGAGAATTGATTATTGGTGACCGTCAGACTGGAAAGACATCTGTGGCGGTTGAGGCCATTTTAAACCAAAAAGGAAAAGATGTTGTTTGCATCTATGTGGCCATTGGACAAAAGGCTTCTACAATTGCAAAATTAGTTTCAACGTTAAAGAAAAATGAGGCGATGGACTATACAATTATTGTCTCAGCAACGGCAAGTGATTCTGCATCTTTACAATATATTGCGCCATATTCAGGGACTGCTATGGCAGAATATTTTATGTATCAGGGAAAAGATGTTCTGATTGTTTATGATGATTTGTCAAAACATGCCGTTGCTTATAGGGCACTTTCTTTATTGCTGGAACGTTCCCCAGGACGAGAAGCATATCCAGGAGACGTTTTTTACCTGCATTCTAGATTATTAGAGCGTTCTAGCCGGTTGAATGAAAAATCAGGTGGAGGATCTATTACTGCTCTTCCGATTATTGAGACGCAGGCCGGAGATGTGTCGGCATATATCCCAACAAATGTGATTTCAATTACTGACGGACAGATTTTTTTGGAAAGCGATTTGTTTTTCTCTGGTATGAGGCCGGCGGTGAATGTTGGTCTTTCGGTTTCCCGTGTTGGTGGTGCAGCACAGACAAAAGCGATGAAAAAGGCTTCAGGAAGTATTCGTATTGATTTGGCACAATATAGAGAAATGGAAGTATTCACTCAATTTAGTTCTGATCTTGATGAGGGCACAAAGGCGCAGCTGGCTTATGGAGATGGGCTAATGGAACTTTTAAAACAGCCATTATGCCATCCTCTGAGTATGCATGATCAGGTAATCACTCTCTGCGCGGCAACACATAAGGTGTTTGTAGGGATTCCCAAATCTAAAATAAAGGCTTTTCAGATGAGTATGTTGGACTTTTTCGATACAGAGCATCCAGAGATACGGGATGAGCTGGAAACAATGAAAGTATTGACAGATGAGACGGAACAAATGATTGTGGATTTGGCAAACGAGTATAAAAGTAGGTGTTAACCCATGGCGTCAGCAAGAGAATTGAAAAGCAGAATACGGAGTACAAAAGATACAATGAAGATTACCAATGCGATGTATATGATTTCTTCTTCAAAGCTGCGAAAAGCAAGAAAGAGTTTAGCTGATACAGAGCCATACTTTTATGCTCTTCAGGATGCCAACAAAAGATTATTAAGGCATATGCCGGAAATTGAACATAAATATTTTGAGCCTCAGAAGAAAGAAAAAGAAGCGCCTTCTAGAAAAGTAGGGCACTTGATTATCTCCGCGGATAAAGGCCTTGCAGGGGCATACAATTCTAATGTTTTGAAGCTTGCTCAAAAGCAGTTAACTACAGAAGGAGAGCATTCTTTGTTTATTGTCGGTGAACTTGGTCGGCAGTATTTTAAGCGGCGTGGTATAACAATTGCTGACCATTTTCAGTATACAGCGCAGAATCCTACGATGCACAGGGCAAGATTGATTGCAGAGCGTTTGCTTCATCTGTATAATGCAGGGGAGATTAATGAGATTGATATTATTTTTACTAGGATGATAAATCACTTAGCGTCAGATGCAGAACGCGTGCAGCTTTTGCCTCTAAAACGGGAGGATTTTAAAAGTACAGAGGCAGAATTATCTCTACCAAGGGAAGAACTGACACTATATCCTAATGTGGAAGAAGTAATTGAGGGTATTGTGCCCAATTATGTGCAAGGGTTTATTTATGGTGCTTTAGTGGAATCATATTCCGCAGAGCAAAATGCTAGAATGATGGCAATGGAGTCGGCAACCAAAAATGCTGGAGAGATGTTAAAGGATCTTTCGATTTCTTATAATAGGGTTCGACAGTCAGCGATTACGCAAGAAATTACAGAAGTTATCGGTGGCGCAAAGGTGTTAAAGAAAAACAGACAGTATGAATGAGAGGAGGGGCGTCTGCGGTCATAATAGATGGAAAGCAGGCAATTATATATGACAAAAGGTAAAATTGTTCAAGTCTCAGGTCCTGTTGTAGATGTTGAATTTGAATATACGGATTTGCCCCATATCAAGGATGCTTTGGAAGTGGATAATCATGGAACAAAGTGTGTGATGGAAGTTGCACAACATATAGGAGATAATGTTGTGCGCTGTATTATGTTGGCTTCTAGTGACGGGTTGTGCCGAGATATGGAAGTGACAGCGACAGGAAGTGGAATTCGCGTACCCGTTGGCGAAAAAACTTTGGGTCGACTTTTTAACGTGCTGGGAGAAACATTGGATGACGGAGAGAATTTGGACGATGTGGAACATTGGCCGATCCACCGTGATCCGCCTAGTTTTCAGGAACAGAGTCCTGTTGTAACAATATTGGAAACAGGAATTAAGGTCATTGATTTATTGGCTCCTTATGCAAAAGGCGGTAAGATTGGTTTGTTTGGAGGTGCAGGAGTAG
The DNA here is from genome assembly GCA_018364635.1 of Clostridiales bacterium. GTDB lineage: Bacteria > Bacillota > Clostridia > Lachnospirales > Anaerotignaceae > JAGZLR01. The sequence continues at coordinate 74,172 of JAGZLR010000004.1, forward strand.
GAAAGACTGTTTTGATTCAGGAGCTTATTCATAATATAGCGACAGAACACGGCGGATACTCAATTTTTACTGGTGTTGGAGAGCGTTCCAGGGAAGGTAACGACCTGTGGACAGAGATGAAAGAATCAGGAGTTATTGACAAAACTACATTGGTTTTCGGCCAGATGAACGAGCCTCCAGGCGCAAGAATGCGTGTGGCGGAAACAGGATTAACTATGGCTGAGTATTTTAGAGATAGAAACCATCAAAATGTTTTGTTGTTCATTGATAACATATTCCGTTTTGTACAAGCGGGCTCTGAAGTCTCGGCGCTTTTAGGACGTATGCCGTCTGCGGTAGGATATCAGCCTACATTAGCGACCGAACTTGGATATTTGCAGGAGAGGATTGCTTCAACCAAAAATGGTTCTATTACTAGCGTACAAGCGGTTTATGTTCCAGCAGATGACTTGACAGATCCTGCACCTGCGACAACTTTTGCACACCTAGATGCAACTACAGTTTTGTCTAGAAAAATTGTTGAACAGGGAATTTATCCTGCTGTAGACCCATTAGAATCATCATCAAGGATTTTGGAAGAGGATGTTGTGGGTAAAGAGCATTATGAAACAGCGAGAAAAGTACAGGAAATCTTGCAAAAATATAAAGAACTCCAAGATATTATAGCAATTTTAGGTATGGAAGAGCTTTCGGATGCAGATAAGTTGACTGTTTATCGTGCAAGAAAAATACAAAGATTTCTATCTCAGCCATTTCATGTTGCGGAGAACTTTACAGGGGTGCCTGGATGTTATGTGCCTGTCAAAGAGACGATTCGAGGATTCCAAGCTATTATTAACGGAGAAATGGATGAATATCCAGAATGGGCGTTTTTCAATGTTGGTACCATTGACGACGTAATCACAAAGGCTAGAACGCAGGGATAAATAGAGGCGATAGGATGAATACATTTGGACTGAAAGTGATTGCTAGTGATAAGATTTTTTTTGATGGACGCAGCACAGCAATTGTAGTGCCAGTATCTGATGGGGAAATGGCAGTTATGGCACATCACGAGAATATGGTTATTTCCATTGTAGAAGGTGAAATTAGGTTCCAAAAAGAAGATGGACAATGGGAATATGCGGTTACAGGCAGAGGCATTTTGCAAGTATTTAATAATCGTGTGTTGTTGATTGCAGACACAATAGAGCGTCCTGAGGAAGTAGACATCAATCGCGCTTTGGCAGCGAAAGAACGGGCGGAGGAGCAATTGAGACAGAAAAGAAGCTTAGAGGAATACCTTCACTCTCAGGCATCTTTGGCTCGGGCGCTTTCTAGGCTGCGAATATCAGATAAGTATAGAAAAGGTGGACTTTGACACAATACTCCTTGGCGGCTATAATAGTTGCCAAGGAATTTTTATGTTGAAAGGGGTTATGTCATGCAGGATACGCAACTGATAGAATTTTATATTTGTTTTCATAGCGAGCAAGAAGAAATTGCATTTATTAAAGCGACGGAATCGGCAACGATAGACATTGATCTTATCAAAGATCATACGACAATTGATGCAAAAAGTATGTTAGGCGTCCTTAGTCTGGGATTGAATCAAGTTATAAAGGTTGTTTGTCATGGAAAAGATCAAGCTTTTTTAGACGCAGTAAGCCAATTTCAATGTGAGTCGTTGCAGAAAGAGGAAGAATAATGTAGGAAAATTGCCGCAGGTGGTAAAGTCTGCGGCTCTTTTTTCTTGATTTTCTTAGAAAAGAGAATATAATGCTAATATGTATAGTTTTATTATAATTATGAAATGAAAGAACTGTTTTGTAAGCTCCGGATGATATTCGGAGCATGTTTGCGTGAAGAAATGGTGGAGGATTTTATGAAAGTGATTGTTGGTTTGGGAAATCCAGGCAAGAATTATGATATGACAAGACATAATGTAGGATTTATGGTGATTGATAAAATCGCAGAGGCGTATGATATTAGGGTAGACAGATTAAAGTTTAAGGCACTGGTTGGAGAAGGAAGAATTCAGAGAGAGAAAGTACTGCTAATGAAACCACAAACTTATATGAATTTAAGTGGAGAAAGCGTGCAGGAATTATTATCTTTTTATAAAGTAAAGAAGGAAGATTTGATTGTAATTTTTGATGACATTTCTTTGAAGTTAGGCAGTACGAGAATTCGATTAAAGGGAAGTGCAGGAGGCCATAACGGGATAAAAAGTTTGATTGCTCATTTAGGCAGCGACGAGTTTCAGAGAATAAAAGTTGGTATTGGAGAAAAGCCTGATGGCTGGGATTTGACGGATTATGTGCTTAGCCGATTTACAAAAGATGAAAAAAATGCGTTAAAAAAAGGAATTGACCGTGCTCAGTTGGCATTAGAGTTGATGTTAAAAGACGGGCCGCAAGCGGCAATGAATCAAACGAATTAAAATGACGAGGATAATCTAATGGATACATTAATTCAACCATTATTAAAACTGGACAGTTATCAGCGACTGTTGAATGATATCTCAAAAAACGAAACACCAGTTTTTGTTACTGGTGTTATTGATGTGCAGCAGGAACATTTGGCTTATGCTTTAAGCCATCATAAAAATGTGCCATTTGTTATGATAACTTCTAGCGAGCTAAAAGCAAAAGAAATCTATGAAAATCTATTGTTTTTTGATAAAAATGTTATGAGGTATCCAGCAAAAGATATTATTTTTTACAACGCTGATGTTAGAAGTAAAGATATTGTCAAAAGTAGATTCGAGGTGATTGACCGGCTGTTGCGGGGAGAAAAATTTCCTATTGTATTATCCATAGAGGCTTTGTTTGATAAGCTTATGCCAAAGGAAAGGTTTGCCTTAGCAATTATAGATTTAAAAGTTGGGGATAGTTTTTCTTTGAACCAATTGGAAGAAAAGATTATTTTTTTAGGATATGAGAGGACGGACCAAGTGGAAAGTGCTGGACAGTTTTCAATCCGTGGTGGAATTTTAGATATTTTTTCCCCGATTGATGAAAATCCGGTCCGAATAGAATTTTGGGACGATGAAATCGATTCGATTCGAATAATAGATATTTCAACCCAACGCTCTATAGAAAAATGTGACAGTATAAGAATATTTCCGATGAGAGAATTGATCTATACAAAACAGGAAGCCGAGGATGCAGTAGGACGAATTGAGAAGGAATATGAGCAAACGCGGAAGGCGTTCGAAACAAAAGGGCTCCAGGAGGAAGAGGAAAATTTAAGAGACTACTGTGGAGAACTGCTTGAGAAACTGAAAGAGACCTATACAGTTTCTGGTATAGAAAATTATATGATCTATTTTTTAGATCGTACAGTTAGTCTATTGGATTACCTACCTAAGAACACCATACTTTTTTATGACGAACTTAACAGAATTAAAAGTCATGGAGAAAATGTCCTTTATGAATTTGATGATAGCATACATGGAAGAATTACAAAAGGATTTATGCTTCCATCACAGGGGGAGATGTTATACCGTTTGGATGATATTTGGCATATGGCAGCAGAATTCCCTCAAGTGCTTTTTTCTACTATGATGCAAAATATTACGGAAATGAAGTTAAAGGACACTGTATCGTTTGCAGTTAAGTCTGCACCTGTATTTCCGCACAAAATCGATTTATTTTGTGATGAAATTAATTATTTAAAAAAAGAGCGTTATAGCATTGTAATTTTAGCGGGGTCGCAGACCAGAGGGGAGCGGCTAGTCAGAGAGATGGAAGAACTAGGCGTAGAGTCGGCTTTTTTGTCAAATCTTGATAAGGCTACGCTGGTACCTGGAAAAGTTGTTGTCGCGAAAGGAAAGCTGCGCAGAGGATTTGAGTATCAGCACATCAATTTGGCTGTTTTTTCTGATGGAGAATTGGCGGGAGAAGACAGTGCGAAAAGAAAACGAAAAAAGAAGAAAAAAGGAGAGGCAATCCGTAGCTTTACAGACTTACGCCCTGGAGATTATGTTGTACATGAAAACCATGGTATTGGAATTTATCAGGGACTGGAAAAGATCATTGTAGATGGGATACATAAAGATTATATGAAAATTTCTTACTCTTCTGGAGGAAATCTTTTTGTACCGGTTAATCAGATGGAATTGATTCAAAAGTATATTGGAAGCGATTCAGCCTCACCCAAATTAAGCAAATTAGGAGGAACAGAATGGAATAAGGCAAAAAGTAAAGCTAGGGCAGCAGTTGCTATTTTAGCAGAAGATTTGGTTCAGGTTTATGCAAAAAGGCAGGCGGCAAAAGGCTTTGTCTATTCCGCGGACAACGTTTGGCAGAAAGAATTTGAGGAAGAATTTCCATATGAGGAAACAGAGGATCAACTTTCTGCTATAGAAGATGTAAAACGAGATATGCAGGGCGGTAAGATTATGGACCGTTTGATTTGCGGAGATGTCGGCTATGGTAAAACGGAGGTAGCAATTCGAGCAGCATTTAAGGCAGTGCAGGATGGAAAACAGGTGGCCTATTTGGTGCCAACAACAATTTTAGCACAGCAGCATTACAATACCTTCTGTCAGAGAATGATGAACTACCCGGTACAAGTTGATTTGCTTTCTAGATTTCGTTCCTCAAAACAGCAAAAAGAGACGCTGTCTAATTTGGAAAAAGGTTTTGTAGACATTGTGATAGGTACTCACAGATTGCTGTCTAAAGATGTTAAATTTCGGGATTTAGGTTTGATTATTGTGGATGAAGAACAGAGATTTGGTGTTTCCCACAAGGAAAAGCTGAAAAGTATGAAAGAAAACGTCGATGTTCTTACACTTTCGGCTACACCTATCCCAAGAACGCTTCATATGAGTCTTGCAGGTATTCGAGATATGAGCATCTTGGAAGAACCTCCTCAGGAAAGACATCCAATCCAGACCTATGTAATGGAATTTAATGATGAATTTGTGCGGGATGCGATCCACAGAGAATTGAGCAGGCAGGGACAGGTTTATTACCTCTATAACAGGGTAGGAGATATTGATAAAATGGCCGATCATATTCAACAGATTGTGCCGGAAGCGAGTGTTGCCTTTGCGCATGGTCAGATGACAGAACGAGAACTGGAAACGATTATGAAGGATTTTATTGAGGGAGAGATTGATGTTTTAGTCTGTACAACGATTATTGAGACAGGATTAGACATCAGAAATGTAAACACAATTATTATTCAAGATGCAGATCGTATGGGGCTTTCTCAGCTTTATCAGTTGCGAGGACGGGTAGGTCGTTCCAACCGAATTGCTTACGCTTACTTAATGTATAGAAGAAATAAGGTTTTAGAGGAAGTTGCTGAAAAACGGCTGCAAACGATACGGGAATTTACAGAGTTTGGTTCTGGATTTAAGGTGGCAATGCGGGATTTGGAAATACGAGGGGCTGGAAATTTATTAGGAGCAGAACAGCATGGGCATATGGAGTCCGTTGGTTATGAGATGTATTGTAAGCTGTTAGACGAGGCTGTCAGAGAATTAAAAGGAGAAAAGATACAGGAAGACTTTGAAACAACAATGGATATCAATGCAGATGCATATATTCCTTCAAACTATATTCGCAATGAGCAGCAGCGTCTGGAAAGTTATAAAAGGATTTCTTCTATTATTACGATGGAGGACTATTATGATGTGCAAGAGGAGATCGAAGATAGATATGGAACACTCCCTAAGAGTGTTCAAATGCTTTTGGATGTTGTGCTGTTAAAGTCAGAAGCCCATGGAATGGGGATTAGATCCATTACTCAGAAACAAAAAAATATCATTTTGGAATTTACACCAGAGGCAAATTTTAATCCAGAAAGGCTTTTAACATGGATTAATGAAAGTAAGGGAAAAATTCTTTTTACTGCCGGAAAGAATCCATATTTGACAGCGAAGATGACTGAACAGGAAGGGAAACAATTGATGCAGTATATTAAATGTTTGTTACAGCAGCTAAAATCTTTTGAACAGAAATGAGAACTGTTGTATAATGCAGACACGATGTAATTTATTCTGTTTTGATAGGCGGTGTTAGAGAATGAGATTTTTTGTAAAAAGAATGCTTGTATATTTTCTCCTCCTACCGATGATTTTAAGTGGATGTAGTATAAAAAGTACGCAGTTGGAGGATGTAATTGTTACAATCAATGGCGTTGATATTCCCAAAGGGGAGTTTATGTTATATTTTTATGAATCTCAGAAAAATTTTGTCTCAAAAGGCGGAACAGATATTTGGGAAACAGATTTTAGTGGACGGTCTGCGGAAACTGTAGCGAAAGAGAGAGCGTTAGATGCATTAAAGATTGTTGAAATCTCTTATCAACAGGCAAAGAAAGCACAGCTGACGTTGACAAATCAGGAGATGGAAGCAGCAGAGAAAAATGCTGAGGATACATGGAATGGTATGGGAGAGGAGACTCAAGAGAATTTTGGCATCTCCTATGAAGATGTGAAACACGTTATGGAAAAAAAAGCATTGTACCAAAAATTTTATGATCAAATGACTAAAAATTTTGCAGTAAGTGAAAGTGATTTTAATCTATACTATGAGCAAAACAGAGAAGAAACAAAAAAGGCGTTGACAAAAATAAAAATTGAGGGTGTTTTTTCTGAGTCAGAGGTTGAATCAAATGTAATATTCGCTGAAGTGAGCCAAGGCAAAAGTTTGGAGTCTGTCGCTAAGGAAAAGGGAGCCTCTATTGTTCAGGAGGAAATTTCTTATTTAGAGATAGAGGACTATTTGGATCCACAAACGCCGCTGGAGATAGGAAGTGTAGACCAAGTCTTATCGTCAGAGGACGATTTTATAGTGATACAAATTGTAGATGTACGTATTCCTGAAGAAGATGTAATAAGGACTCAAAGTAAGAAAGATTACGAAAAGACCAAAAAACAGGAATTGTATCAGTCAGAGTATAAAAAATGGGAAGAAAATGCGAAAATTGAACTGAATGGTAGTCTTTGGGATAACATTCACAGAATCGATGTGGGGGGAGAAGTATGATTAGAAGTATTTTCTGGTATGTTAATTTTATTTTTTCGGTAGTGTGGCATATCCCGCATCTATTTCATGCAAAAAAAATTTTAAAAAGAGATGGTCAAGCTGCGTTTGATCAGTATACAAACAGAGTGACAAGAGCATGGGCGGGCAGACGAGTAGAACTCAGTGGCGCGAAAATTACAGTGATTGGAGAGGAGAATATTCCTAAAGACAGAAACGTTCTTTTTATCAGCAACCACCAAAGTGACTTTGATATTGCCTTATTTATGGCAAAAATTCCAAAGCCAGCAGGATTCATGGCGAAAATTGAATTGGCAAAAATTCCGGTTATAAAGTCATGGATGGATAACATACATTGTGTATTTATGGACAGAAGTGATATGAAGCAGTCGGTAAAAGCGATTATGAATGGAATTTCAAACCTAAAAAATGGATATTCTATGGTTATCTTTCCTGAAGGTACTAGGAGCAAAAGTGACAGGATGGGAGAATTTAAGGCAGGGAGTTTTAAGCTAGCGACAAAGCCTCAGATTCCCATTGTTCCTGTTACTTTAAATGGAAGCTATAAAGTTCTGGAAGAAAATCATTACCGAATTACTCCAGCAGAGGTCATTGTGACAATACATCCTTTGATAGAGACGAAAGGTTTAACAAAAGAAGAGCAATTGACATTGCCGGAAAAAGTAAAAGCAATGATTCAAAAAGATTTACCGCAATAAAAAAGCCGTCCCAATATTGGGATGGCTTTTTATGATGTCTTATAAGTCGATAAATTCTGCCTTATCTAAGGCTTGGGCTAATAGATCATCCAATTGATCCAGGTGACTTTCAATTTTTTCTACAGCATTAGTGCTTGGACGTGTTTCAGGATGCTTGGCAACAAAAATAGTGCAGCAATCTTCATAAGGACGGATCGAAATATCAAAGGTACCAATTTTTTTTGCAAGGTTAATAATTTCTTGTTTATCCATACCAGCTAATGGACGTAGAACAGGCATACTGCAAGCGGCGTTAATGGCATGAATCCCTTGCATAGTTTGACTTGCCACCTGACCGATGCTATCTCCTGTAATTAATCCTTGAGCATGTTCCTTTTTTGCAATTTTTTCAGCGGCTCGCATCATTGCACGTTTTAAAAAGATTGTCAGTTTATCATGAGGAACATGGTCTAAAAGGTATAGCTGTAACTGTGTAAAGGGAACAATATACAACCGGAAACTGCCGGTAAAGTATGCAATTCTTTGTGCCAAATCAATTACCTTTTGTTTTGCACGTTCACTGGTATAAGGTGGGCTGTTAAAATATATGCCGCCTACCTCCAACCCACGTTTGGCCATCATCCATGTGGCAACAGGACTATCGATCCCTCCTGAGAGAAGGGAAAGACATTTACCAGATGACCCTACAGGCAACCCTCCGTAGCCAGGTATAAACTTTGAATGGAGATAGCCATTATTTCGCAGCTCTATATCCAACACGAAATCAGGGTGATGAACGTCAACAGTCAAATTTTTCATATGATCCAACAAGTACTCGCCGATTTGCGCGCTTACTTCACGAGATTCCAGAGGATAACTTTTTTCCGCACGACGAGTATTGACTTTAAAGGAATATGGCTTATCCGAAAAATATTTTTTGACATGCTCTAAGCTAACTTTTTTTAAGTTATCCATAGATTGGTCTGTAGTTTTAACGCCAGGGCAGACGCCAAGAAGACCAAAAATACAGGTTACCTTTGGAATTACAAGATCAAAATCCAGTTCGCCGGCTCTGTCTTCTACAATCAAACGCCCCTGCTCCTTTTCAACATAATAAGTGCCGAATGGATCAAGATTTTTGCGGATAGAGTCAATAAGATGGTTGATAAATAGGCGGCGGTTATTTCCGCGCATAAAAATTTCACCGTATTTGACAATCAGTACATTTTCTTCCATAAATTCTCCTCAATTATCGATTATACTTTCTTAGAAAAGGAACGACTTCTCTTAAAACCTTCATACAGTATTCTGCTTCTTCTAAAGTATTATACTTAGAGAAGCTGAAACGAATTGCGCCGGTAATGAGAGATTCCTCAATACCCATGGCGGTAAGCACTGGACTTAAATGTTTGTTCTTACTATTGCAGGCACTTCCAGCAGAGACACAAATACCTCTCTCCTCTAATGTGTGGAGCAGTACTTCACTGCGTATGTTTTTAAAGCTGATATTTAATACATAAGGGCTGGCAGAATCTAAAAGATCGCCATTTAGCGATGTATCTTCAATTTCTGAAAGAATATGTTCTGCTAAGTAAGATTTTATGCTGGATACCTTCGCAGTATTTTCTTCAAAGTGTTCATAGGCTTCTTTTGCTGCAAGAGCAAGGGCAGCGCTTCCAGCAGTATTTTCTGTGCCAGCTCGCATATTTCTCTGTTGTTCCCCGCCAGTGATCAGAGGCTTTACTTTTAAGCCGTTTTTCATGTATAAAAAACCTACGCCTTTTGGGCCGTGAATTTTATGAGCGCTTGCGGTTAATAAGTCAATTTTTGATTTCTGTACATCAATATGGATTTTTCCAAAACCTTGCACAGCATCTGTATGAAACAATGTTTTAGGATTCTGTTCCTTGACTGTTTTACCAATTTTTTCTATTTGTTGTACAGTACCAGTCTCATTATTGATACAGATAATGCTGACAAGGATAGTATCCTCACGAATGGCACTTTTTAATTCGTTTAGAGAAATATGTCCATGAGCATCTACAGAAAGATAGGTTATTTCATAGCCATCCTGCTCCAAGCTGCGACAGGTTTGGGTTACAGCTGGATGTTCTATTGAAGTGGTGATGATATGTTTTCCACTTCTATGATAGCCTTTTGCAGTACCGCGAATAGCCCAGTTATCTCCTTCAGAGCCCCCAGATGTGAAATATATTTCCTCTTCTTTTGCATTTATGAAATTCGCCAGAGTGCGACGAGCTTCTGTGATAATTTTTTCTGATTGAAAGCCAATGACACTTGCGGATGCAGGGTTGGCATAGTGGTGGAGCATAATATCTGTCATTTTTGCAGCTACTGTATCGGAAATCCGCGTAGTAGCAGCATTGTCAAAATATACATTCATTTTAATTCCTCTTTATCCTAATTCATATAATAAAATAGCAAGTGCTGTAAATCCGGCAGTTTCCGTGCGAAGAATCCGTGGTCCTAAAGTCAGAGGAATCACATTACGTTCCATAGAATTTTTAATTTCTTCAGGAGTAAAGCCGCCTTCTGGACCAATGAAAATTCCCAAAGATTTACCGTGAAATGAACTTACAAATTCTCTGATTCCGTTTTCTTTTTCCAGTTCATAGGGAATAACGGCACTATCAAGTAGACATGCTTCTTGTAATGCATCAGCAAAAGACAGCACTGGTCCAATGGAAGGGATAATCCCACGACCGCATTGTTTGGCGGCTGTTTCAGAAATTTTTTGCCAGCGCAAAAGTTTTTTTTCTGTTTTTCCCTCTAATTTGACAATAGAGCGATCTGTCTGAACAGGTACGATGCGGTGAATGCCAAGTTCAACACATTTTTGAATAATTAACTCCATTTTGTCTGCTTTCGGCAGCCCTTGATACAGCGTAATTTCTGTTTTTGGCTCTGCAAAGGACAAAGTTTTTCCTGTAATGATACAGTGGACAGCCTGTTGATCAAAGGACTCGATTTGGCATAGATAATTTGTATTTTGGCCATCACAAACAGTGATTTCATCCCCCTGAGTGAGACGAAGCACAGTTTTGATATGTTTGGCATCTTCACCACAGATTGTTATGGCAGTATCTAAAATAGACTCAGGGGACACAAAAAACTTGGGCATTCTAAAAAACCTCCTTTTATTTACCTATATAGCGGGAAGCTACTGCAGCCCAATCTTTTTTAGTTTTTGTTTCCAATATTTCAAACCCGTTTTCCTTTAATGCTGTCCATACATCTTCTAAGCGGTCCTGAATAATGCCAGAAGTAATAAAGATGCCGTCTTTTTTGATATAGTCCGCAACCATAGGTGCAAGAGCAACAATCACGTCAGCAACTATATTTGCCTCCACGACATCATAATTTTTTCCTTGAAATCTCTGGTTTAAAGCGCTATCTTCCAATATATTGCCGGCAAGAACTGTGTAATGATCTTTCGAGATTCCGTTCATAGCAGCATTTTCATAGGCAATTTGTATCGCATTGGCATCAATATCAACGGCTTCTGCACTGGACGCGCCTAAAAGCAGAGAAGCAATGGACAAAATACCACTACCACAGCCAATATCTAACACAGAGTCACCTTTTGTAACATAATTTTCTATATGTTCAATACACATCTGTGTTGTCTCATGGGTGCCTGTTCCAAAAATATGGCCTGGATCGATTTTTAACACAATTTTATCTGTAGGTTCAGCTAGTTCCTCCCAAGATGGACGGATGATGATTTTATCTCCAACAGGAAGAGGTTTAAAGTATTTTTTCCAATTGTTTGCCCAGTCTTCCTCATGGACGTTTTTCATTGTGATACAAAGGCTTCCTAAATCAAACTCTTTCTCAGAATTTTTCAGAGAAATCAAAGCGCTTTTGATGGAAGATAGCATTTCTGCATCAATTAAATTGTCCCGTAAATAGAAAGTAATTCCTGTAGGGTGCACATTTTTTTTCTCAACAAGCTCATCTTCGATATAATCCCAATCACGATTTGGATTTTCTAAAAATTCTTTAAAGTCGTTTTCATCTTCAATCATCAATCCTGTCAGTCCAGACTGGTACAGTAAACCGCTGACGATTTCTATTCCTTCATGGGTCGTTTCTACAAATACTTCAATCCAGTCCATTTTTTGTCCTCCAAACGGTTATTTTTTACTTAAAACTACTGTATATCATAGTATAAATTTTTCTGTTTTACAAGGAGATTTCAATGAGTCCAGTAAATTATCTGTCGGAATTTGTTTGGAAAAAGTAGGTATTAAAGCGTTATTTTTACAAAATATGCGACCTTTAGCGTGGTATAGTTTCTTTAGCAAAACGGGGATAATAGATCCTTGGGTTTTACAATCGTAAGGGGGAACGGAAATGGAGTACATTTTTAGCAAAGAAAGTAACTTATATGGGAAGGGTGGAGCGAGAGGGGAATTTTTCGAATTTCCAACTAATGTAAAACAAGTGGGCTGCCTAGACGGCGGGATTAGAATTTATATGGAGGATTATGTCTATACATATTTAAATCAATATGCCAAAACAGCAAGTGGGAAAGAAAAATTAGCTGTTTTGGCTGGAAAACATTACACAGTAGACGGCCAAAAAATTGTAATGATTAGTGGTGCTATCCAGGGAAAGTATACCAAGGAAGACAGAGGTGTAGAGTCTTTCACTGATGAAACATGGCGGTATGTAAATAGCCAAATGGAAACATATTTTAAGGATATGGAGATTGTTGGATGGCTTCATACACAGCCAGGCTTTGGCATTTTTCTTGTATCTAGAGACGAAGCACTGCATCAAGAATATTTTAAAAAAGACTGGCAGGTTCTTTTTGTCATAGATCCTTTGGAAAAGCAGGATTTATTTTATATCTATAACGAGAGCCGTAATGGGTTAAAGCCGGCACGAGGGTATTTTATTTATTATGACTACAAAAATGAACCGATGCAAGATTATATGCTGGAAAACAGCATGAGCGCAAAAAGCCGGATTGAAGTATCTGTAGGGGAAGAAGAGGATGTTCCTGAAACAGCAATGCGTATTGATGCAGCAAAGAAAATTCGAAAAGTAATTAAAGAAAAAAGAGAGGAAGTTGATGCACAAATACGTAGACGATATTCCTTTCTTGCTGGCATAAGTGGCGTGCTATGTCTTGCTTGTTTACTGATGAGTGCCACAATTCTACACAGTCAGGACAGGCTGAATGAACTGGAAAGTAAGTTTCAGTCTGTGCAAATGGCATATGATACGTTAACGGAGGAAGTTTCTCGAAGATCAGGTGCTTCTGCTATGGTTTTTGCTACCCAAAACGAACAACAGCATCCAGAAGAAAAGCCGGATATTATGCATATTCCTGAAGAAAAAGAGTCTTATGAATCTATGGAATCTCAGCCGGAGACGCAGATGGAAGGGGAAAAAACAGAAACGACTATAGAAGAACCAGAAGAAAAGCTGGAAGAGACTGAACTAGAGACAGAACAGGTTACTGAAACAACTTATGAGACGTATACAGTGGTAAAGGGAGATACATTAGGGCATATCAGCCAAAAGATTTATGGCACTACACAAAGAGTGAAGGAAATTATGGAGTTAAATAAGATGGAAGACCCTAATACAATTATGATTGGCGATGTTTTGAAACTTCCAAAATAAAAAAATAAGTGTGTGTTTTCATGTCTGTTGATTAGAGGATGGATAAAGATAGATCTATCATAGGTATAGGATTACGGTGATAACTGGTTTCGTATAAATCTACCCTGTTAAAGGGAACTTTGGTTCTAAATGAAAGGACATAAGAATAGATTTTTACAAACTATATTATCGGAGGGAAAACGATGTATCCTTATGATTCTACAGATCATTCTACCAAAACAGTAAGTTTGAAAACAGCAGAAAAAAACGATACAAAAAGATACCCTAACGACCGTAGTGTATTAGAAATGCTCCGTTCGGCGCTTAAGGATGAAAAAATTGCTGCTGATTATTACAGAAAACTTGCAGATCGTATCCAGGATGACCATGATGAACAAATCCTTTTAAACATTTCTTTGGATGAAATTAAGCATGGAAAGCTATTAAGTGAGATATACGAAAAAATTACCGGAGAGCAATTCCTAGAGATTACTGTAGACGAAAAAATGCCTGCAGGATCTCTTGGCGAAGAATTTTTAGACAGTATGGAGGATGAAATTGGGGATTATCTGTTTTACCGTGATTTGTATCTAGCAATGTTTCAACCAGAGATGAGAGATATCTTATTTGAAATTATGACAGATGAGCAATGTCATTGCCAATGGCTTTCCTATTTAGCAGGGAAATACAGCAGATAATAAAACGTGCGGACACCGCACGTTTTATTTCTTTGGTTGAAAAATCTGTAGGAAATGTTAAAATAAAACTATTGAATGAAGCGGAGGATACGGAGATGAACTTACAGGAACGCGTAAAAAACTTAAAGACAATTGTAGTTAAAGTAGGAACATCTACATTAACATACGAAAGTGGAAGGTTGAATTTAAAACGAATAGAGCGGCTGGCTTGGGTTTTGGCCGACATTAAAAACCAAGGAAAGAACGTCATCCTAGTCTCTTCGGGAGCAATTGGGGTGGGTTCTGTCAGATTAGGCTTTTCTGAAAGACCGAAACAGATTAAGGCAAAACAGGCAGCTGCGGCTGTAGGACAAGCAGTATTGATGCAGATTTATCAAAACTTTTTTAATGAGTACAACCAAAAGGTGGCTCAAGTACTATTGACGAAGGAAGACTTTAAAGAAGGGGAACGAGTCTTTAATATGACCAATACATTTGAGACATTAATGGAATATGGTGTCATTCCGATTGTTAATGCCAATGATACAATTTCTACGTTTGAGATTGGCTTTAGCGATAACGATAGGCTTTCTGCAGAAGTAGCAGGATTAGTTGGTGCCGATCTATTGCTGATTCTTTCAGATATTGATTGTCTGTATGATAAAGACCCCAAAAATCATATAGATGCTCAGAGAGTTCCTCTTGTACATAAGATTACAGAAAAAATCGAACAAATGGCAGGCACTAATGGAAGCACATTTAGTACTGGTGGTATGTCAACTAAAATTGCCGCAGGAAAAATTTGTGAACGAAATCAAATAGATATGGTTGTTGCAAACGGGGAAGATCCTGCCATTATACATAGAATTTTGGAGGGAAAAGAAGAGGGGACGTTTTTTGCCCTGCGTCAAGAATAAGCCAATTCAGGAGAGAGAGCTGGATGGGAAAAGATAAAGAAATCATACGAGAGGCTTTATTAAAAAAACGGAAACAACTGAGCATAGATTTTGTTTTGGAAAAAAGTAAAATCATCTGTCAAAAAGTTTTGGATTCTATGGAGTATGGTCAAGCTTTGCGTATTTTTATATATTTAAACTTTGGCAATGAAGTGATAACCCGCCCAATCATAGAGGACGCATGGGCTAGAAAGAAAGAGGTTTTTGTACCAGTGACAGAAGAAGATGGCAAGATGTATTTTGTTCAAATTTATTCTTTTGAGCACTTAGAAAAGAGGAAAATTGGTGTATGGGAACCTAAGGTAAACAAAAAAAAGGCGGAGCTTGCCTCAAAGGACGATTTATTTCTTGTTCCTGGATCGGTTTTTGATGAAAATGGAAATCGGTTTGGATATGGCGGAGGATATTATGATAGGTATCTTGCGGATAATCCTCAGGTAATCAAAACAGCACTCTGTTTTGATTTTCAAGTTTTGAAGGAAATTCCGGCGGAAATTCACGATTGTCGTATGAAAAGGATTATTACAGAAAAGAGGATAATTGAGATAGAGGAGGAACTGTCATGATTCAGTTATTGGAGATGGGAAAACAAGCAAAAATAGCCTCTTACCTTTTGGCTACTTTAAGTACAGCAGAAAAAAATTCTATTTTGCTCCACGCAGCAGAAGCTCTAAGGAAACAAGAGCAGGCGATCTTGGAAGAGAATAAAAAAGATGTGGAAGAAGCAAGGAAAAGAGGAATTAAGGAATCTTTGATTGATAGGCTTGCTTTGTCAGAAAAAAGAATTGCTGCCATGGCAGAAGGGTTGGAAAAGATTGCTGTGCTGGATGACCCTATTGGAGAAATTTTGGGGATGAAAAAATTGCCAAACGGCCTGCTTATCGGACAAAAGAGAGTGCCCTTTGGTGTGATTGGTATTATATTTGAAGCAAGACCGAATGTCACTGCAGATGCCTATGGTCTTTGTCTAAAGTCAGGAAATGCGGTGATTTTAAGGGGGGGAAAAGAGGCGATTCGTTCTAATATGGCTATCGTGGATGTTTTTCGTCAAGCATTAAAGCAAGAAGGGTATACGCAAGATTTTGTACAGATTGTAGAGGATACTAGCCATGAATCTGCAAATGAAATGATGAAAATGAATGGGTATATTGATGTGCTAATTCCGAGAGGAAGCGCAAATTTGATTCAAACAGTGGTAAAACAAAGTACTGTACCGGTTATTGAAACAGGTGTGGGCAACTGTCATGTGTTTGTGGATGAAAGCGGTAACCAGGAAAAGGCGGTAAATATTATTATCAATGGCAAGACGCAAAGACCTGGGGTCTGTAATGCGGTAGAAAGTTTGCTGATTCATGAGGCGATTGCGGAGGAGTTTTTACCTGTTATTGGAAAGGCTTTAAAGGATAAACAGGTGGAAATTCGCGGGGACGAAAAGGTGAAATCTATACTTCCAGAAATCATATTAGCTCAGGAAGAGGATTGGGGAAAAGAATACTTGGATTATATTATTTCTGTTAAGGTGGTACCGTCTGTGGACGCGGCAGTGGAACATATTCGGCAGTATGGAACAAAACACTCTGAGTCGATTATTACAGAAAACTATACCAATGCGCAGAAGTTTTTAGATGAGGTGGATGCGGCGGCAGTTTATGTCAATGCGTCAACACGATTTACAGATGGATCTGAATTTGGATTTGGTGCAGAAATTGGTATTAGTACACAGAAGCTTCATGCAAGAGGGCCTATGGGACTAAAGGAATTGACAACAACGAAATATATCATTTATGGTAACGGTCAGATTCGAAATTGAGAGGGATACAAAAATGAATGAGATTGAAACCTTAAAGAAATGGATTGAGCAGAGCAATAATATCGTCTTCTTTGGAGGCGCAGGTGTGTCCACAGAAAGCGGAATCCCTGATTTTCGGAGTGAAGATGGAATTTATGCCGCAAAAAGTGAGTACGGTTATCCGCCGGAAGTAATATTGAGCCATTCTTTTTTTGAAAGACACAAAGATATTTTTTTTCAGTACTATAAAAAGAATCTTCTGTTTCCTGATGCTCAGCCAAACGCTGCACATAAAGCTCTTGCACAATTAGAGACTGACGGAAAGCTAAAAGCTGTTATAACGCAAAATATTGACGATTTACATCAAAAAGCAGGCAGCAAAAATGTGCTTGAATTACATGGCACACTTTACAAAAATTATTGTACTAAATGTGGTAAGAAATTTGATCTGAAGTATGTGACAAGAAGTGAAGGGATAACAACTTGTGATATCTGTGGCGGAGTTGTGCGGCCTGATGTTGTATTATATGAAGAGGGGCTGGATGAAAGTACATTGCATCAGGCAGTCAAGTATATCCGTGAGGCTGATATTCTGATTGTCGGAGGAACATCCCTTGCTGTATATCCAGCGGCGGGATTGATTGACTATTACAAAGGGAACCATTTAGTGTTAATCAATCAATCTGCCACAGGCTATGATATGCGAGCGGATTTAATCATTAGAGACCGTATAGGTTATGTTTTTTCACAGCTTGTAAAAATAAAGTGAAAAAAATTTAAAAAAGTGATTGACAAAATTAAAAATTACTGGTAATATAAATTCTGCTACTGCGAACTTTGAAAATAAAATAGCGAATAAGAAACCAAACCCAAGTCAATTCATCAAGAAAGATGAAGAGAAGAAAGAAAGAAAGTAAGAAAGAAAAGAAGTCAGAAAGAAGAGTTCTGACAGGACGAACTAAAAATATAAGAGTTTGATCCTGGCTCAGGATGAACGCTGGCGGCGTGCTTAAC
>JAGZLR010000135.1 GCA_018364635.1 Clostridiales bacterium
CTTTGTTGAAGATGTAAAATAATATTCTTGGAGAGGGGGGCTGTTATGATTCTTGTATTAGGTTCTTTGCAGCTTGGATTGATATATGGACTTTTAGCTATGGGAGTTTTCATTACATTTCGAATTTTATGTGTTCCTGACTTGACAGCGGAGGGAAGTTTTACTTTTGGCCTTGCAAGTTCCGCGGCACTGACTGCTATGGATCATCCTGTATTAGGAATTTTTGTTGGCATAGTATCTGGTGTATTTGCTGGCTCTATTACAGGATTTTTACAGACGAAATGTCGAATACATCCAGTTTTGGCTGGTATTTTGACAATGAGTGGGTTATATTCTATAAATTTGTGTATGATGGGTGCTAGTTCAAATCTTACGCTCATCAATCATATAACAATCTTTAAAGGATTTCAGCAAATTATCTTATTAGACAAAGAGATAAGTCGCTTGCTATTGGCATTGATTGTCGTTGGAGTGACAGTAGCTTTTTTGATTCTGTTTTTTCGGATGCATCTAGGCCTATGTATTCGAGCAACAGGGGATAATGAAGATATGGTGAGAGCCTCATCTATTGATGTGGACCGGGTTAAAATAATAGCTCTTGCGTTAAGCAATGGATGTATTGCGCTAAGCGGCGCATTGATTGCACAGTATCAAGGGTTTGCTGATATCAATTCTGGAGTAGGAATTTTGGTTGTGGGATTGGCATCTGTTATCATTGGAGAGCTATTTGTAAGAAGGATGACTGTGACAACAGGACTGTTGATTTCTATTTTAGGTTCGATTATTTATCGTTTTGTAATCGCTATCGCAACTGCTACAAGTTTTTTGCCGGCGTATTCATTGAAACTAGTTTCAGCAATGATTGTTGGAATCGCTTTGTCTTTTCCAGTAATGAAAGAATTCTTGTCTGATATTCAGGAGAGAAGAAAACAGGTAGAAAATTATAAAATACAGATGAAGATACGTCAGAAGGAGGAGTAATTAGATGCTGGAAATCATTCATGGAACAAAGATATTTCAAAAAGGGACGTCTAATGAACATAAGGCTTTATGCGGAATAAATTTATCTTTAAAAAAAGGAGATTTTGTAACAGTTGTAGGATCAAATGGCGCAGGAAAATCCTCATTATTTGGTGCTATTTGCGGAAATTTTTATTTAGATAATGGCGGTATCATATTGAATGGTGAAGATATTACATTTATGAAAGAACATAAAAGGGCCAGAATGATTGGAAGGGTTTTTCAAGATCCTATTCGGGGGACAGCGCCCCATATGACAATTGAGGAAAATTTAGCCCTTGCTTATTATAGAAGCAAAAAAAGCCCCTTTAGTTTTGCTATCCATAAACAGGACAGAAAAATGTTTCAAGAACAATTGAGCCGTTTTGGTATGGGATTGGAGGACAGGATGAACGCAAAGATTGGATTACTCAGTGGTGGCCAGCGTCAAGTAGTGACTCTTTTGATGTGTACCATTTCAAATCCAAAACTGTTGTTGTTAGATGAACATACAGCAGCATTAGATCCGGCTACTGCACAAAAAGTAATGGAGAGTACAAAACAGATTGTTGCGGAAAGAAATCTTACGACTATGATGATTACACATCAGCTTTCCTCTGCTATCGATTTTGGCAACCGTCTGATTATGATGGATGCAGGAGAAATTATTTTAGATATTAATGACGATGAAAAGAAACATATGACTGTGGATGATTTGATGAAGAAATATTCTGAAAAAAAGAAAAAGGAATTAGATAATGATCGTATGCTTTTGATATAACACGATAAAAAAGAGGGAGCTAGCAGTCTCCCTCTTTTCACTTAATAGGCTCTTCCCCAATAAACCATATGTTTAGCTGGTTTACCGCAACAAATACAGTGGTCAGAAATATGTTCCTGTTCAAAAGGAATACATCTGCTGGTTGCGCCTGTCTTTTCTTTAATGGCGTCTTCGCATGCGCGGTCGCCACACCACATTGCTTTGATAAATCCAGGAGTTTCATCCAATGTTTTAGCGAAACTATCCAGATCAGTTGCTGTATAAGTCTTTTTGTCTCTTCTTTCAGCAGCCTTATTTAAGAGGTTACTCTGAATATCTTTTAAGAGATTTTCAATTTCCGTATCTAATTGGTCAAGGGATACAAAGATTTTTTCTCCATTGTCACGTCTTGCTAAGACACATTGATTTTTTTCAATGTCTTTTGGCCCAATTTCAAGACGGATTGGCACGCCTTTCATTTCATATTCACTAAATTTCCAACCAGGAGAATGATCGCTTGTATCCATTTTCACTCTGATTTTATTTTTTAGTGATTCATATATCTCAGTAGCCTTATCCAACACACCTTCTTTTTGCATGGCTACAGGGATAATGACTACCTGAATTGGAGCAATTGCTGGAGGCAGAACCAAACCGCTGTTATCGCCGTGTACCATAATAATTGCGCCTATGGTTCTAGTTGTCATACCCCAAGAAGTTTGATGTACATACTGTAATTCGTTGTTTTTATCTGTATACTGGATACCAAATGCTTTCGCGAAGCCATCT